>JAITKU010000021.1 GCA_031278255.1 Eubacteriales Family XIII. Incertae Sedis bacterium
AATATGCCTTACAGAAATTAAAATTTAATACGATTCATCCATGTATTTGATTTTTTCTCTAAAACGTGATATGCTACAAGGCAAGGGAAATTTATGCGAATTATGGTTCCGGCAGGTCAAAAATCAAGGAGGTTTTCAGGATGAACATCAGAAGAAAAGCGTTCTCTCTGTTGCTTGCGCTCGCGCTTGCAGTCGGCATGACCTCACAGGCTTTCGCGGTGACGCCCGCGTCGGAAGCCGCGAACGAACTCTACGCGCTCGGCTTGTTCAAAGGGGTGGGCGACAATGCCGACGGCACGCCGAATTTTGATCTCAACCGCGCAATGACACGCGCCGAATCGATCGCCATGCTTGTGCGTCTGCTCGGCAAGGAAGAAGCGGCGGCGTCCGCCGCGTGGACGCCTTTCACGGACGTGCCGACATGGGCGGCGCCCTACGTCGGTTACGCGTATATAAGCGGATTGACGAACGGCACGAGCGCGACGACCTTCGGAAGCAACGCGTACGTCACGGCCGCGCAGTACATCACGTTTGTGCTCCGCGCTCTCGGCTACGAGGACGGCAAGGATTTCACATGGAATAAATCGTGGATAAAATCGGACGCGCTGGGCATAACGGACGGGCGATACGGCGCCGATTCTTCGTTCACCCGCGGCGATGCGGCGAGCGTGTCCTTCGACGCACTGATCGCCGTCACGACGCGCGATCGCACGCTGCTGGAGGAACTCTTGGATGCCGGCGCGATCAAGGAGGATCCGTCCAAGCCGGCGCTTAAATATTCACTCGCGGAACTTACGCTCGGAGACGGCAAAAGCGCGGTGGAAGCCGGTATCGGCACCGCGTACCGCAGCGTCGGCGACGGATCCGGCGGCGAATGGCGTTTCTACGGCGGCTACGCCAAGCTCATCGCGGCGCACTACGCGAACGACGCGCTCGACTGCGTCTATACGAATATCGACAAGTATTTTGCGGCGGGCGACGGCGTGACGCTGTACACCGACAAGAATGACGGAAACGTCACATACGCCGCCGCTTTGCGGGATCCTTACGCGGTTTCGACATCCGAGAGCGCCGCCGCGTCCGAGCAGATGATCTTCGAACTCACGAACGCCTTCCGCGCGCGACACGGCAAGGTTGCGCTGACTTGGAACGAGGCGCTTGCGTCCGCCGCGAGGCAGCACAGCGCGGATATGGCGGCGCGCAATTTCTTTGACCACGACAACCCCGACGGCAAATCCCCCGGCGACCGCATAGAGGATGCCGGTTATTCCTGGTGGACTTACGCCGAAAACATTTCCGCCGGATACGGCGACGGCATATCGACGGTCAACAGTTGGATAAACTCGTCCGCCCATCGTTCCAACATGTTGACCGGGCGTTGCACCGAACTCGGCGTGGGCGTGGCGCAGGCGACAAACGCAAAATACTCCGGCTACGCGACGCAAGTTTTCGGCTACCCCGCCGACACACCGATACTTACGCCGGCGGCGATCGGCTCGACGACGCTTACCCGGATGCGAATCAAAGGTTTACCCTTCTTCTCTTCATGGTTCTGAACAAAAAACATCTTCGCTTGCCAATCGCGCGCATTAGTGGTAACATATTTGTTGTAGTGAACGACGCCGCCCATGCGACGGAAAGGAGAGCGCCGTTTTGAGGGTTATCGCCGGGATTTGCCGGGGGCGGAGGCTTTTTTCGCCGGACGGTAACAGTATCCGCCCGACCGCGGACAGGGTCAAGGGCGCCATCTTCAGCATGATCGGCGCGTATATCCCGGATGCCGTCGTCGTGGACCTGTTTTCCGGAAGCGGCGGCTTGGGCATCGAGGCGCTGAGCAGGGGCGCCCGCCGCTGTTATTTCTGCGATATTTCCGCGAAAGCGCGGGATTTGACGGGAAAGAACCTCGCGCATTGCGGGATGGCGGACCGCGCCGAAATCCTGCATTGCGATTACAAGGCGGCCTTTGACAGAATCGGGGACGCGCCGGATGTCGTGTTCCTCGATCCGCCCTACGAGCGCGATTGTTACACGAACTGCCTCGCGGCGGCCGGCGCGGCTTTCGACGCGGCGAGAGGCGGTATCGTCGTTGCGGAACACAGCGCGGCTCTGCGGCTTCCCGAGAGGCTTTCCGGCTTTGTGAGGATCAAGGAGAAGCGATACGGAAGCACGGGGGTCAGCGTATTTTTGTATGAGGGGTGAGATGTTGCGATGGAACGAAGAATGCTGTATGCGGGATCCTTTGACCCCATCACGAACGGACATCTGGATTTGATCGAGCGGAGCGCGCGGCTGTGCGATCTGCTGATCGTGGGCGTGACCGAAAATCTTTCCAAAAGCGCGCGCTACCCCGTAGCGGACAGGCTGCGGATGCTGAGGCTGGCCGTCGCGCATCTTGCCAATGTGGAAACGGAGAGTTTTACGGGGCTTTTGGCCGATTACGCGAAACGCCGAAACGTCGAGGCGGTGGTGCGCGGTCTGCGCGCGACCATGGATTTCGAGTATGAACTGCAGATGGCGCATATGAACGCGCGCCTGTACGAAAACGGCATAGAAACGCTGTTTCTGATGTCGAGTCCCGCGTACTCTTTCGTCAGTTCCAGCCTCGTGAGCGAGGTGTTCACGCTCGGCGGCGACGTGGAAGGACTCGTGCCCGGCCCCGTGCTGGAATATATGAAAAGTATCCGATAGTTTTGCTCGGTTCGCGGCGCCGCCGGTCGGCGGGACGGCGCGGACGGGCGGCAAGAAAGGCGTAGAGATGAAAGTGCTGGAGTTGTTGGATGAACTTGATGAGATCCTCGATACCGCGGCGGGCGTGCCCCTGACGAAGAGGATCATCGTGGATAGCTCTGAGGTTCAGGATATCGTAAGGGAGATCCGGGCTGAACTTCCCGATGAGATACAACAGGCGCAATGGATAACGGAGCAACGCAAGAACATCTTGGAAGAGGCCAAAAAAGAGTATGAAATCATCATTCAGGACGCGAAGCATCAGGCGGATATTCTGATCGACACGAACGAGATCATGACGCGGGCAAAGATCGGCGCGCGGGAGTTGACCGCGCAGACGGAGGCCAACGTCAAGCAGTTGAAGCTGGACGCTTACGACTATATCGACAAGATCCTGTTTGAATTCCAAGAGAAGATGGAGCAGTTGAACGCCGTGTATTTCGGCGATATGTTCACGAACGTCCAGCGGACTTTTGAGGGCATCAACCGTACGGTGCAGGAAAATCGCTTGGAGATCAAGGAGTTGGCCTACAAGACGCATATGGAGGGCGAGAATTGAGCGACGGCGGCCTTGCGGCGGACGCGGGGCTGGTCGGTATCGTGGCCGAATACAACCCTTTCCACCACGGACATCGCTTCCATATCGCGCGCAGCCTTGAACTGACGGGCGCCGCCGGCGTCGTGGCCGTGATGAGCGGGGATTTTGTCCAGCGCGGCGAGCCGGCGCTCATCGACAAATGGCGGCGCGCGCGGATCGCCGTCAGGCATGGCGTCGATCTGGTCTTGGAACTGCCGTTTCTGTACGCGACGGGGAGCGCGGAATGCTTCGCGTCGGGCGCGGTGCGCCTGTTTGACGCCCTGCCCTGCGTCACGCATCTGGCTTTCGGCTGCGAGGAGGGCATTCTTTCGCCGCTTGCGGAGGCGGCGCGCGTACTCGTTTCGGAATCGCCCGCGTTCAAGGAAACCCTGCGCGCCGAACTGAAAGCCGGCCGTTCGTTTCCGCGCGCGCGCGCGGAGGCCCTGCGCCGTGAGGCGGGGGAGGCGGCGGCGCGTCTGCTCGATCATCCGAACAATATATTGGCCGTCGAATATCTGAAGCAGTGCCTGCGGATCGGGAGCCGCCTTGTGCCCGTTGCGGTAAAGCGCGTCGGCGCGGGATATTTCGAGGCCGATCCGCGCGTGCGGGTCGCGGGGGCCGCCGCGATTCGGCGTCTGCTGCTTTCCCGTGAGGAAGAGGAGGCGCTTTTTTATATGCCGGAATGGGAGCGCGCGTCCGCCGTGCAGAGCCTCGATCTGTATTTCACGCTGATCGCCGCCGTCGCCCGCCTGCGGAGCGGGGCGGAACTGCGCGCGATCGTCTCCGCGTCCGAGGGCCTTGAAAACCGCTTGCTGCGCGCGCTCGACAGCGCTTTTGACATGCCCTCCCTGCTCGCCGCGATCAAGACCGCGCGCTACACGAGGACGCGCGTTTGCCGCTTCCTGCTGCACACGCTCTTCGGCATAACGCGCGAACGCTTTGCGGCGCTCGACGCGGTTTGGCCCTGCTACCTGCGCGTACTCGCGCTCTCCGAGCGGGGCGGCGATATCCTGCGTCTCATCAAGGCGCGCACGGACATCCCCATCATAACGAATCTGCGCAAACAGCGTTCGGACGAGCCGGCGGCGAAGCTTCTCGCGCTCGATATACTGGCCGCCGATCTTTACAATCTGGTCGGCGGCGCCGCTTCCCGCGCGGATTCCGATTACAGAACGCGCCCCTTTGTTCACGCGCGCGGCGCGGCCGCCGCGCCGCCTTTCGCCTCCGAACCGTAACGGGCCGGAAGCGCCCGCGGATGCTATTTGCTTTTTGCCCTTGAATCTCAGGGCCGCGGCCGGTAGAATAATGAAAAAGGCTTTTATTTGATTCATGAAAGGGAGAAAACGATGAAAGTATTGGTTATCAACTGCGGCAGTTCGTCGCTGAAGTATCAGGTTTTGGATATGACGGGCGAAGTCCTTCTGGCCAAGGGCTTGGTCGAAAGGATAGGCATAGAGGGCTCCGCGCTTACGCACGAAAAGATCGGCGCGGCCGATAAATTCAAGCTCATAACGCCCATGGAAAGCCATAAGGACGCCATCGGGCACGTGATCAACGCCCTGCTCGACAAGGATCATGGGGTCATATCCTCCATGAGCGACATCGGCGCGGTCGGGCACAGGGTCGTACACGCCGGCGAGAAATACGAGAACTCCGTCATAATCAACGCCGGCGTGATCAGCGCGCTCGAAGAGTGTATCGAACTGGCGCCCCTGCACAATCCGCCCAACCTCCTCGGCATCAAAGCCTGCCGGGAATTGATGCCCGAGACGCCCATGGTCGGCGTGTTCGACACGGCCTTTCATCAGACGATGCCGCCCGAGGCCTATATCTACGCGCTGCCCTACAAATATTACGAGAAGTACAAGATTCGCCGCTACGGTTTCCACGGCACGAGCCATAAGTACGTTGCGGAGAGGGCTTCCTATCTGCTCGGCGTACATCTGAACGATCTCAAGATCATCACCTGTCATTTGGGCAACGGCGCCAGCGTAACGGCCATCAAGCGGGGGCGCTGTATCGACACCTCCATGGGCTTCACACCGCTGGAGGGCCTCGTGATGGGCACCCGCTCCGGAGACCTCGATCCCGCCATCGTATCCTACATCCGGGATAAGGAGGGCATACATCTCCACGATGTCATAGACGTGCTGAACAAGGAATCGGGCGTGTTGGGCATCTCCGGCGTCAGCAGCGATTTCCGCGATCTCGAAGCGGCGGTGGAAGAGGGCAACGAGCGGGCTTCCCTCGCCATCAAGGTATTCGCGCGCAAGGTGCGTTTCTACATCGGCGCCTACATCGCCGAAATGAACGGCGTGGACGCCGTCGTATTCACGGCGGGCCTCGGCGAGAACAGCGCCAACATGCGCGGCATCATCTGCTCCGAGCTTGGGAATCTCGGCATCAAACTCGACCTCGTGCGGAACAACGTCAGAGGCAAGGAGTCCATCATAAGCCGCGACGATTCGCGGGTCGCGATCCTGCTGATCCCCACGAACGAGGAGTTGATGATCGCGCGGGACACCTATAAACTCGCGCGCAAGTAGTTTTCGCAAGCGCGCGCCGGGAGGAAAGGCGGGGCCGAGACGCAAACGGGCCCCGTCTTTTTTTGCATGTTTTTAACATAAATTCTATACTTTTCCATTGCGCAATTGCCCCGAAATCATTGAAAATACCTATCTACAATGGTATAATAACCGCTAAGGACGCGGTTATTATACGGATTGAAATGCCGCGCGATTTTTTCGCCCGGGGGCGAAAACGCGCATGGCGGATACCATAAATATCTTCGCTTCGCTTCGTATTTATGGTATAATAAAATCAAACAGGGATATCGGCCGCCGTTCAAAAAGGGGGAAATTTGAACGGGGTTCTTGAGATTGAGGAGGTGAGACAATCACCCCGTTTTTGCCTGTTTGGGGGCCGCCGCTTTGCCGAAAGGAGGGCTTTGCGAGCGGCGATGATTGGGAAAGGGATGACAACATGAAGAATTTAAGAATTTCTGTGAAGCTGATGGCTTCGTTCGGCGCCATCGTGCTTTTAACATTGATTATGGGGATTATTTCCATAAGCTTTACGGACCGCATCGAAGCGAATTACACCGAACTGATCAATCAAGACACAAAATCGCTGAGTTCTCTCAGCCTCCTGCGGTCCTCGCTGTACAGCGAACGTTCCGAACTGCGGGCCATGATGATCTACATCCTGCGCGGCGATTCCGCCGGAGCGCAAAAAGCCCTTGAATCGTATCGCGGAATGCAAGAAAAGATGAAGTCGAACATAGAAACCTTCGCCTCGACGCTTCGGACGGATGAGGGCCGCAGCCTTTTCGACAAATTCGGGCGCGAATACGAGGATTACATGAGCGCCGCGAACGCGTTTTTGTCCATCGTGGGCACGTCTGCGGACAGAGAAGTCCTGTACACGGATTTGCAAGTCTGCGCGGACAAGGTGGAGGTTGTCATCACGACCTTGGACGGCATGACGCAGGCGCAGTTCAACAACACGCTGAGAGACAGCGACAGCATGTCATTGCAGTCCCTCACCAGCATACGGGCCACCGTCGGCATTTTGATCGCCGTGGTGATCATATCCGTCTGCCTCGCCATATATATCTCCGCATTGATCACCAAACCCCTGTCCGTCATGAAGGATTTGCTGACGCAGGTCGGCGAAACCGGCGATCTCGCGTTCAGCGAAACGCAGATGCGCAAGATCAGGGAAGAAGCGTCGTTCAAGGATGAGATCGGGCAGTCCATAGCGGCCTTTGTCGAGATGATAGAACAATTCTCTTATTACGGAAGCTGCCTCAAGGATGTGGCCGACAGGGACCTCACCGTAAAAGTGCGCACTTTGAGCGACAGGGATACCTGCGGCGTCGCCTTGAAGAATATGCTGTCCAATCTGAATTCGATATTCGGGGAGATCAGCATGTCCGCGTCGCAGGTGGCTTCCGGCTCGTCGCAGATCGCGCAGGCATCGACCAATTTGGCGACGGGCGCCGGCCGGCAGGCCGCGACCATCGAGGAATTCACGGCCACGGTGACGGAGGTGCATCGCATGGCCGACGAGAACACGAGGATGGCTACGGAGGTGCTGCAGGACGTGCGGGAATCCGGACGCATGATGGACGAGTGTACGAGCGAGATGGACCGTATGCTGCGCGCCATGCAGGATATAAACGAAAAATCACAGCACATATCCAACGTTATCAAGGTAATAGACGAGATCGCTTTCCAGACGAACATTCTGGCTTTGAACGCGGCCGTGGAAGCCGCGCGCGCCGGGCAGCACGGAAAGGGCTTCGCCGTCGTCTCGGACGAGGTGCGAAACCTCGCGTCCAAATCCGCCGGCGCGGCAAAGGAGACGGCGGAGTTGATCGAAAGCAGTCTGCGCAGCGTTTCCGAGGGCAATACGATCGTGGCCAAGGTGAACGACAGTTTGCAGGCCGTCGGCTCCATCTCGGACAGAAACGCCGTCTCCGTGGAAAAGCTGCACCACGGTTCCACGCAGCAGAGCGGTTCCATGGCCGAGATCAACGCCGCGATCACGCAACTGTCCTCCGTCGTGCAGGCCAATTCCGCCACGGCGGAGCAGACGGCGGCGTCCTCCGAGGAGATGTCCTCCCAGTCCGTTATGCTGAACGGCATCGTGAGCCGCTTCAAGGTGGAGCGAAACGCGGGCGCGCAGACCGCGCCGTACACGCCCTCGCGCCCGGACGCGGCGCGGACGGAACCGGGGCGCGACAACAATGTGATTTCGCTCTATGATAATGATAAGTATTGAGTGTTTCCCGCGGATCCCCGACGGCATCGGAGGCGCGTGTAACAAAATTGTAATAAAAACGCGATTGACAAGCGCGCGAACAGATGTTATGATTGCCCTAACACGGAAAGCTGTGTAAACCTACGACGAGGAAGTAAAATCGCGAAGCGATCCCGCAGAGAGTTCGGGACGGTGGAAGCCGAACGGATGCAGCCGCGAACAAATGGGCCTCTGAGGGCAAAGCGAAAGGCGCGATGTTTCCCGCCGAGTAGCGGCGACGTTTAACCCGCGTGATTGGGTTGAGGGTGTGACGGCACTCTGCAGAGCGGACGCGCGTGCGCGCGTCAAGCAAGGTGGCACCGCAGGCATACGCCTGTCCTTGTATCTACGAGGACGGGCGTTTTTTGTTTGCGGCACGCGGTTTTGGCAGAGGAAAGCCTTTCATCGTTGCGGTTGCGGCCGGGATGAAACCCGGCGGCGCTTCCTCCCGGCGGCACTTGGGCCCGGTCGGGGCGGAAGAGGAGAAAGGAAAGAGAAATGAGTAAGAAAGACAACATCCCCTACAAGATCTATCTGACCGAGGAAGAGATTCCCAAAGCGTGGTACAATGTTCGCGCGGAGATGAAAACGGCCCATCGCCCGATCCTGCACCCGGGGACGCACAAGCCCGTGACACAGGACGATCTGCGCCCCGTGTTCTGCGATGAACTCGTGGGGCAGGAGCTGAACGACAAGGACAGTTACATCGAGATTCCCGCGCCCATACGCGACTTCTACAAGATGTACCGCCCCTCGCCGGT
>JAITKU010000058.1 GCA_031278255.1 Eubacteriales Family XIII. Incertae Sedis bacterium
CTGACGCCTATGTTTTGAGGGGCGGCGGGCGAAGCCCTTGTCCCCTCAAAACATCCGTTCAACAATTGAAGTGCGCCTTTGGCGCTTCAATTTTGGACGGAGCCAAAATTGAACGGAGGTGTCCGCATGAACATCCTGATTGTGGAGGACGAGCGCTTCCTCGCGGAGGCACTCGCGCAGATTATGAAGAATCAACGGTACATGGTCGACCTCGTATATGACGGGATCGACGGCCTCGACTACGCGATGAGCGGGCGCTACGACGCCGTGATTCTCGATATCATGCTTCCGCGCATGGACGGTTTTGCCGTGGTAAAGAAGCTGCGCGAGGCCAAAAACGCGACGCCGGTCCTGCTGCTGACGGCCAAGGAAGAGGTGGCCGACAAGGTAAAGGGCCTCGACTGCGGCGCCGACGATTACCTGACCAAGCCCTTTTCGCAGGAGGAATTGTCGGCGCGAATCCGCGCGCTCACGAGGAGACGCGGCGAGGTGATCCTCGATGTCCAAAGCTTCGCCGATCTCTCGCTGCAGCTTTCCGCCGGTTCCCTGCACTGCGGCGAAAAATCGGTGCGCGTAAGCTTTAAGGAATCGGAAATCCTGAAGATTTTGATGTCCAATCCCGAGCGAATCACGACAAAGGAAATGCTGATCAACAAGGTGTGGGGAAGCGATTCAAACGCCGAGGACAACACCGTGGAAGCGCATATCTCGTTTCTGCGCAAGAAATTCTTTTATCTCAACACGCGCGTCACCATAGAAACGACGCGCAAGATGGGTTATCGTCTGGAGGAGAAAAAACGTGATCCGTGAACTTCGCAAAAAATTCATCGCGATCAACATGCTCTTGATCTTTCTCGTGCTTCTCATCGTGTTTTCGACGGTCTGCGTTTCCGCTTACAAGCGGGAAACGGACGAGAGCCGCATGACGCTGCAAATGCTGGCGGACCGGCAAGACGGACAGGGACCGCGCCCTTTCTACGTGGGACAGCGTTTGCCGGACGACTTTGTGCGCGCCCCCGCGTTCGTATTCCGAACGGACCCCGACGGAAATCCGCATCTGATTTTCCTTGAAAACATCAGCGTGACCGAGGCCGGTTTGCGCCGGATCGCGCAGGAGATCACGGCCGCGCCGGAAAACGAGGGCGTGCTGAAGCTTTACAACCTGCGTTTTTTCAAACGATCCGAACGCGGCGGTCTCAAGGTCGCGCTCATCGATCTGTCCGAGGAACGGGCGGCGGTGCGCAATACCGTCCTGATTTCCGCGCTTTCCCTGCTCGCCTCGCTTTCGGCTTTCTTCGTCGTCAGCTTCTTTCTGTCCGGATGGGTGTTCAAGCCGGCGGAACGCGCGTGGCAACAGCAGCGCCGTTTCGTGGCCGACGCCTCGCACGAGCTGAAAACCCCCCTGACCGTCATTCTCGCCAACGCGGGCATCCTGAAAAACAGTTGCGCCGAGGTGCCGCAGGGCCTGTGGAAATGGATAGACAACACGGAGGCCGAAGCGAAAAAGATGAAGAGGCTGGTGGACGATCTGCTGTTTTTGGCAAAATCCGACGGCACCGGGCAACCGGCCGTCCACGCGAAAATCAATTTCAGCGATCTCGTTCAAAGCACCACGCTCTCCTTTGAATCGCTCGCTTTCAACCGAAAAATCCGCATCGACGCAAGTTGCGTGGAAGCGAACATCTGCGTGAACGGCGACGATTTCAAACTGCACCGGCTCGTATCCATCCTGATAGACAACGCCGTCAAATACGCCGAGGACGCGGGAACCGTAAGCGTGGCCTTGGTCCTCCGCCGGTCGAGGGCGGCGCTATCCGTTCACAACAACGGCATTCCCATTTCGGAGGCCGATCTCGCACATCTGTTTGAGCGCTTCTATCGCGCGGACCGGGCGCGGAGCGGCGAGGGCTACGGGCTTGGGCTGGCCATAGCCGGGAGTATCGCGGAACAGCACGGCGGAAAGATCCTGGCGGAGAGCGACGCGATCCGCGGAACCCTTTTTACGGTCCTGCTTCCGGCCGGCCGGGGTACCTGAACGCGCAAGGGCCGAAACGACTCGCCCCGGGAATCGGCGGCAGACCTTGCCCCGGGCTTTCGCATTCGCCCGCGGCCCGCCTTTCCCGCCCTTTCGATTCGCTTTTTTACGTTTTTGTTTCTTTTGAAATTATCGTCCTATAAACCGTGGAAAATGTGGTATTATAATATCCTATGAAAACCGTGCTGATCGTATCCGCAACAGAAAAAAGCCGCTCGTATTTCCTGGAATTCCTGCACAGTTGTCAATACAGCGATATCAGCCCGGCCGCGAACGCGGCGGAGGCCGCTGTGCGCATGGAGGCCCGCGAATACGACCTCTGCATCATCAACGCCCCGCTGCCCGACGCCGACGGCGTAGATCTCGCGCTCCGCGCGGTGCGAAAGGGGAACAGCCAAGGGCTTCTCATCGTCGCGGAGGCGTTCGCGGAAAAGGCGCGCGCCGCCGTCGAGCCCGCGGGGGTATTTCTCATCACAAAGCCCCTGCGGCGCGGCACGCTTCGCAATGCCGTCCAAAGCATGGCCGTCGCCCACAACCGCATGTCCGCCATGCGCGAACAGAACGCGACGCTCAAGCAAAAACTCGAGGACACGAAGCACATCAACCGCGCGAAATCCATACTCATCTCCGGCCTGAAGATGTCCGAACCGCAGGCCCACAGGTTCATAGAGAAGCAGGCGATGGAACGCCGCATCACCAAAGGCGAGGTGGCGCGCCGCGTCATCAGCACCTATGTCATCAACCATTACGAGGAGTGAACGATGTTTGACAAACCGCGCGAGGAATGCGGCGTATTCGGCATAGCCGCGACGCCGAACACCGCGATCGATCCCGCTTACGAAACCTTTACGGGACTCTTTGCCCTGCAGCACAGGGGGCAGGAGTCCGGCGGCATCGCCGTCAACGATTCCGGCGTGATCTCCTGCCGCAAGGACCTCGGGCTTTTGACGGATATCTTTGACGAACGGGTCCTGCGCGCCATGCGCGGCAACGCCGCCATCGGGCACGTGCGCTACTCCACGACGGGCAATCCGAACGTCGAAAACGCGCAGCCCATCGTCGTAACGCACAACAAGGGCAATCTCGCCGTCGCGCACAACGGCAACCTCGTAAACGCGGGCGAGCTGCGGCATGAGATCGAGATGAACGGCGGTATCTTCCACTCGTCGAACGACACGGAGATCATCGCGTATATCATCGTGCAGGAACGCCTCAAGGCAAACTCGATAGAGGAAGCCCTGCGGCGCGCAATGCGGCGGATCAAGGGCGCGTACTCGCTGCTTCTCATGAGCCCGAGAAAGCTGATCGCCGCGCGCGATCCGAACGGCTTCCGTCCGCTCTGCGCGGGCCGGCTCGACAGGCATTTTGTCTTTGCCTCGGAAACCTGCGCGATCGACGCCGTGGGCGGCGCGTTCCTGCGCGATATCGCGCCGGGCGAGATCGCGATCGTCGAGAACGATCAATTGCGCTCCGTCGATTCCGGACTGCGCGCGGACAAGTCTTTCTGCTCGTTCGAGTTCATCTATTTCGCGCGGCCGGACAGCGTACTCGAGGGTGTGGGCGTGGAATGGGCCAGACAGGAAATGGGGCGAAGCCTCGCGCGCGAAAGCGGCGTGGACGCCGATATCGTGATCGGCGTGCCGGATTCGGGTATCAGCGCGGCGCAGGGCTACGCGCGGGAATCGGGCATCCCCTACGGCGTCGGCCTGATCAAGAATCGTTATATAGGCAGGACTTTCATACAGCCCTCGCAGGATCGGCGCGAACGGGCCGTGCGCCTCAAACTGAACCCGCTGGCCGCCAATATACGCGACAAACGCGTCATCATGATAGACGACTCCATCGTGCGCGGCACGACCTCGGCCCGTATCGTATCCGCGCTCCGCGAGGCCGGCGCGCGCGAAATCCACATGCGCATATCCTCTCCGCCTTTCCTGCACCCCTGCTACTTCGGGACCGATATTCCCGACAGCGAGGACCTGATCGCCCACAGGTATACGGTGGACGAAACCGCGCGGCGCATCGGCGCGGATTCGCTCGCCTATCTGTCTTTGGAATCGCTCGCGCGGGTGCTGGAACAATCCGGCGGCTGTCCGATCTGCGACGCCTGTTTCAGCGGGGAATATCCCGTCGCTCCGCCGACCTCTGCCGAGAAGAATCGATTCGACCGGCGCATAAGCCGCACGCCCTAGGGCGCGGCGCGCGGCCTTGCGCCGGGCTTTCGTCCGTTCTTATTCCGCGTCGTCGCAGGCGGGCAGACCCGCGAAGCCGCGCGCGAGATCCGCGTCGGTCGGGATATAGTCATCCATCGTGCCGTTGTTGTACTGCCCATAGGCCGCGAGGTCGAAGTAGCCCGTGCCCGTCAGACCGAAGAGGATCGTCTTTGCCTCGCCGCTCTCCTTGCACTTCAGCGCTTCGTCTATGGCCACGCGTATCGCGTGGGAGGACTCCGGCGCGGGCAGCAGGCCCTCCGCTTTCGCGAAAAGCTTGGCGGCGTCAAAGACGGACAGCTGCCCGACGGCTCTGGCCTCGTCCAGATAGCCGTCATGGTAGAGCTGGGACAGGATGGGACTCATGCCGTGGTAGCGCAGTCCGCCCGCGTGGTTTGCGTCGGGGATGAACGACGCGCCCAGGGTATACATCTTCGCGAGCGGCGTCACCTTTCCCGTATCGCAAAAGTCATAGGCGAACTTCCCGCGCGTCATGGACGGGCACGAGGCGGGTTCTACGGCTATGAAGTACGGCGATTGCTTCCCGGCCAGCCTGTCCGCCATAAAGGGCGCCATCAGACCGCCGAGGTTCGAGCCGCCGCCCGCGCAGCCGATCAGGATATCCGGGTATTCGTCGTATTTCGCGAGCGCGGCCTTGGCCTCGAGTCCGATGACGGATTGATGGATCAGCACTTGGTTCAGCACGCTGCCCAGCACGTACCGGTAGCCCTCCGTGGACACGGCGGCCTCCACGGCCTCCGAGATGGCGCAGCCGAGGCTGCCCGTCGTGTTCGGATCGTCCGCCAGCATCTTCCGGCCGATGTTCGTCGTGTCTGAGGGCGAGGGCGTAACCCGCGCGCCGTAGGTTTCCATCACGATCTTGCGATAGGGCTTCTGCTCCGCGGAAACCTTCACCATGTAGACGCGGCAGTCCAGATCGAAGTAACCGCAGGCCATGGAAAGCGCCGTGCCCCATTGGCCCGCGCCCGTTTCGGTCGTGACGCCCAAAAGACCCTGCGCCTTTGCGTAATACGCCTGCGCGATCGCGGAATTGAGCTTGTGACTGCCCGAGGTGTTGCCCCCCTCGTACTTGTAGTATATCCGCGCGGGGGTCTTTAGGGCCTGTTCGAGGAAGCGCGCGCGCACGACCGGCGAGGGGCGGTACATCTTGTAGAAGTCGCGTATGGGCGCGGGAATCTCGATGTAACTGTCCTTGTCGTTCAGCTCCTGCCCCACGAGTTCATCGCAGAACACGGGGCGCAGATC
>JAITKU010000115.1 GCA_031278255.1 Eubacteriales Family XIII. Incertae Sedis bacterium
TCTTGAAAATTGGTTCGGCATACCCTGTCGCCTTTCCGCGGCGCGGGCCGCGCCGCTTTTCCGCTACACCAGCATATCATTTTTTTGTTCGGAATGCAACGGATTTTCCTGTGGCCGCCGAACGGCGGCGGAACGCATACGGACGTGTGCGGCACGCGTACAGGACCGGGCGGGACCGCGATCAAAGCTTGACATTCCCCCGGCGCGGGCATATGATAGTTTCAGTAAGCCCGGACGCGAAAGCCCGCGCTTTTGCGGCGGAAATCTTGATATCACGGAGTCTTGAACGGAATGAACAGAATCTATGTCGATCACGCCGCAACAACGCCCGTGTCGGAGAAAGCTTTTGCCGCCATGCTGCCCTACTTCCGGGAGAGCTTCGGCAACCCGTCGGCGCTCCACAGCTACGGGCAAGAGGCGAAAAAAGCGATCGAGTCCGGCCGCCGCGCGGTCGCGCGGGCCATCGGCGCGGCGAGCAGCGAGATCTACTTCACGTCGGGCGGCACGGAGAGTGACAACTGGGCGATCCACAGCGCCTGCGAGATGAAAAGGGACAGGGGGCGTCACATCATCGGGACGGCCATCGAACACAACGCCGTGCTGCGAACCTTGGAGAAGCTGCAACAGCGGGGTTACACGGTCACGCTGCTCAGGCCCGACGCGCGGGGCCGGGTGACGGCGGACCGGCTTGAAGCCGCCATACGCGCGGACACCGTTTTGATCAGCGTCATGCTGGCCAACAACGTCGTCGGAACGGTGCTGCCAATCGAAGCGCTGTGCGGCGTCGCGCACAGGCACGGCATCCTCTTCCACACGGACGCGGTGCAGGCCGTGGGGCATATTCCCGTCGATGTGCGCAAACTCGGCGTGGATCTGCTCTCACTGTCCGCGCACAAATTCCACGGTCCCAAGGGCGCGGGCGCCCTGTTTTCAAAACTGCCGCGTCTGCCCCTGCCCTACATCACGGGGGGCGGGCAGGAAAAGGGCGGGCGCTCCGGCACGGAAAACGTCGCGGGGATCGTCGGGATGGCCGCGGCCCTGACGGAATGCGTTGACGGCCTTTCCGAGCGTATGCGGTATCTCGCCGGTCTGCGGGATCGCTTGATCGAGCGGACGCTGCAGATTCCCGGGGCTTACCTGACCGGGGACCCGGTCGAGCGCTTGCCGGGCCATGCCTCTTTCCTCTTCGACGGCATCGGACACAGCGCCCGGCTGATCGCCATGCTCAACGAGGCGGGCATCTGCGCGAGCGCGGGGGCCGCCTGCTCCGCCTCCGCCACGGAAGCGTCCCACGTGCTGGAATCGCTCGGCTACGACGCGGCGCGCAACCAAAGCGCGCTCAGGATATCGCTCTCAACCTGCAACACAGAAGCGGAGATCGATGCGATAAGCGACCGTTTGCCGCTTTTCATCGCGCAGCTGCGACGGAAGTAAGGCCGGAATTTGGAAGTAAGGCCGGAATTTGAATTAAAAAAGGAGGAAATTATGGGAAATTATGAGCATTTGTTGTTTGAGGTGAAAGACGGACTCGCTTTCGTCACGGTGAACAGGCCGGAGGCGCTGAACGCGCTGAACGTGAAGCTGCTGTCCGAACTCGGCGATGTATTCGCCCAAATCGACGCGGAGGAAAAACTGCGTGCGGCCGTACTCACGGGCGCGGGCAAGGCGTTTGTGGCCGGCGCGGATATCGCGCAGATGCGGGACCTCACGACCGCCGAGAGCCGGGAGATGATGAAGAAAGGCCAAGCGGTCATGGAATCGATCGAAAACATCGACAAGCCCGTTATCGCGGCGATCAATGGTTTTGCGCTCGGCGGAGGCTGCGAACTCGCGATGGCCTGCGATGTGCGTTTCGCCTCGGACAAGGCGAAATTCGGCCAGCCGGAGGTAAATTTGGGCATCATGCCGGCCTTTGGCGGCACACAACGCCTGCCGCGCCTCGTCGGAAAAGGGATGGCGAAATATCTGATCTTAGGCGCGGAGATGATCGACGCCGCCGAAGCGCTGCGCATCGGACTCGTGCAAAAGGTTTTTCCCGCCGATGAACTGCTCGCGGAGGCGGAAAAATACGCGCGGCTTGTGATCTCCAAATCGCCGATCGGCCTGAAGATGGCGAAGCGGGCCGTCAACGCCGGGATTCATATGGATTTGGTCTCGGGCGTCGCCTTTGAACTCGAAGCTTACGTGAGTACCGCGGCGTCCGAGGACAGGGCGGAGGGCATGACGGCTTTCCTCGAAAAGCGCCCCGCGCGGTTCGTGAACCGCTGAGCGAAGCCGCCGCGAAAGCCCCGCCGCGCCGCGCGGATCGAAAGTACGGCAGGCCCCGCGCGGCGGGGTCCGCCGTCCGATCACTTTGCCAGCAGGTATTCGTTGCATCGGCGCGCGGCGCGCCGGCCCTCCACAATGCCCCACACGACCAGCCCGGGGCCGCGCCGCACATCCCCGGCGGCAAAGACCGAGAGCAGACTGCTCTTGTGCGAATCGCCCTCCGTCGCGACGTTTCCGCGGCTGTCCGTCCTGAGGTCAAGCCGATCGATCAGCGCGCGTTCCGGCCCCGTGAAGCCCATGGCCGTCAGTACAAGCTGCGCCGGCCGCCGCCTCTCCGTTCCCGCGATCTCCCGCGGTATCATGCGGCCGTCTTGCCGCGCCCATTCGACACAGACGGTCTTAACGCCGTTCACGCACCCGTTCGCGCCCGTGATCTCTTTCACCGTCGTCAGGTATTCGCGCGGATCGGCGCCGAACACGGCGATGGCTTCCTGCTGCCCGTAATCGGTCTTTTGTACCTTGGCCCAAAGCGGCCAGGGGTTCCCGGGCGCCCGCTTTTCGGGCGGCTGCGGCATGATCTCAAGCTGCGTGATACTCCGCGCGCCCTGCCGCACGGAGGTCGCGACGCAGTCCGTCCCCGTATCGCCGCCGCCCACGACGATCACATCCTTTCCCGCGGCGCTCGGCGCGCTCGCGTCCCGCGTCCCGTCGAGCAGACCCTTGGTCGCGGCGGTGAGGAAGCGCACGGCGGTCACAACGCCCGTAAGCCCGCTGCCCGGGACATCGATCAGCCGTTCCTGCGTCGCGCCCGCGCAGAGTACAACGGCGTCAAAGTCTTTCACGAGGGCCGGCGCGGGATAATCGCCGCCCACTTCCGTGGACAGCACAAACTGCACCCCCTCCTCCTCCAGCAACGCGACGCGGGCGAGGACGAGCGCCTTATCGAGCTTCATATTCGGTATGCCGTACATGAGCAGGCCGCCGGGCCGGTCGGCGCGCTCGAACACGGTAACGCTGTTGCCGAGCCGGTTCAGAAGTTCGGCGCAGGCGAGTCCCGAGGGACCCGAGCCGACCACGGCCACGCGCTTGCCCGTGCGCAACAGGGGCGGTTGCGGGCGGATCAGGCCCAGCCGCAGCATTTCGTCGCTGACAAAGCGCTCGATCTCCTTGATCGTAACGGGAAGCGCGTGTTCGCCGAGCGTGCAGGAAGCCTCGCACAGCGCCGGGCAGACGCGGCTTGTAAACTCCGGGAAAGGATGTGTCTTGGAGAGCCGCTTGTACGCCTCCTCGCAGTCCCCCCGATACACAAGGTCGTTGATCTCGGGAATGAGGTTGCACAGCGGGCATCCTATGGAGAGACCCTCCACGACAAAACCCGCGTGGCAGTACGGAACGCCGCAATCCATACAGCGCGCCCCCTGCACGCGCAGGGTTTCGGCATCCTGCTTTACGATAAATTCCTCATAATCCTGTATGCGTTCGCCGACGGGGCGGCGCGCCGCCTCCGCCCTCTCATATTCCAAAAAACCCGTGGGCTTTCCCATCTACTCTGCCCTCCTCTCGCGGCGTTCGGCATCGCCGATCACTTTCCCGAAGGCGTACAGAACCTGTTCCTCCCCCTGCAGCTTTCGCTTCCTTGCCTCCTCCATCGCGACCAGTATACGCCGATAACCCTCCGGGATGATCTTCAAAAACAGCTTGGCCGAAGCGTTGAAATCATCGAGCAGGCGCTTTGCCCTGTCGCTGCCCGTATAGAGAAGATGCGCTTCGAGCAGGGCTTTGAGTTCCCTCCTGTCGTTTTTATCGAGGGCGCTCGGAATCAGGCCCTCCCGGTTGCAATTTCGGAGGAAGGTGTTTTCGGGATCCAAAACATAAGCGACGCCGCCCGACATGCCCGCGGCGAAGTTGCGGCCGGTCTTGCCGAGAATCACAACCCTGCCGCCGGTCATATACTCGCAGCCGTGGTCGCCCACGCCCTCGACAACGACGGTCACGCCGCTGTTTCGCACGCAGAAGCGTTCACCCGCCACGCCGCGTATATAAGCCTCGCCCGCAGTCGCGCCGTAAAACGCCACATTGCCGATGATGATGTTTTCGCCCGGATCGAAAGCGGACGCCGGAGGCGGTATCACGATGAGCCTCCCCCCGGACAGGCCCTTGCCCACGTGATCGTTCGACTCGCCGCACAGCGTAAGTTCCACGCCTCTCGCGAGAAAGGCGCCTAAGCTCTGTCCGGCCGATCCGTCAAAGCGCAGTTTTATCGTGCCGTCGGGCAGACCCTCGGCGCCCCGCGCGCGCACGATTTCACTCGAAAGCATACAGCCTATCGTTCGGTTTCGGTTGTTCACGGGCAATTCGTAGCGCACGCAACCGCTCTTTTGCTCTATGGCCCGGCGGCAGAGGGAGAGCAGGGTGTTTTGATCCACCGTGCGCTGCAGCGCGTGGTCCTGCGGCTGCGTGAAATAGCGCGCGCCCGCATCGTCCACGACCGTCGGCCGGTAGAGGAGTCCCGACAGGTCCACGGTTTTCGCTTTCTCGTTGATATCGCTCGGGTTTCGGCGCAGAAGTTCGACGTGGCCAACGAGGTCCTTAAAGCGGCGAACGCCTATGCGCGCCATCCATTCACGCACCTCCCGCGCCAGAAAGCGCATCAGGTTTTCGATGTATTCCGGCTTTCCCGCAAATCGATTGCACAGTTTTGGGTTTTGCGTCGCGATCCCGACGGGGCAGGTGTCGAGGTTGCAGACGCGCATCATATCGCAGCCGAGAACCACGAGGGGCGCGGTCGCGAAAGCGAATTCCTCCGCGCCGAGCAGGGCCGCTATGACGATATCGCGGCCCGTCAGGAGTTTCCCGTCCGTTTCGAGTACGACGCGGTTGCGCATATTGTTCATAAGCAGACTCTGGTGCGCCTCCGCGACGCCGAGTTCCCAGGGCAGTCCCGCGTGGCGGATGCTCGTGCGCGGCGCGGCGCCCGTTCCGCCGTCGTAGCCGCTGATCACGATAACGTCCGCGAGTCCCTTTGCGACGCCCACCGCCACCGTGCCGACGCCCGCCTCGGAAACGAGCTTGACGCTGATACGCGCGTCGCGGTTCGCGCTTTTCAAGTCGCGTATCAACTGCGCCAAATCCTCAATCGAGTAGATATCGTGGTGCGGCGGCGGGGAGATCAGCCCGACGCCGGGCGTGGAGCGGCGGGATTTCGCGATCCACGGATACACCTTGTTGCCGGGCAAATGCCCGCCCTCGCCGGGCTTGGCGCCCTGCGCCATCTTGATCTGCAGTTCGACGGCGTTGTTCAGGTAATGGATATCCACGCCGAAGCGCCCCGAGGCCACCTGCTTGATCGCGCTCGAACGGTTTGTGCCGTCGGCGTCCCGGATGAAGCGTTCGGGTATCTCGCCGCCCTCGCCCGTGTTGCTGCGACCGCCGAGGCGATTCATGGCGATGGCCATGCACTCGTGCGCCTCCCGGCTGATCGAGCCGTAGGACATCGCGCCCGTTTTGAACCGCCTGACAATGCTTTCCACGGGTTCCACGGATTCTATCGGGATCGGCTTCTCCGCCGTCGCAATGCGCAGCAGGCCGCGGATGTTCTTGAGTTCCGCCGTGCGTTTGTTGACGCAGGACGAAAAAGTCTTGAACATCTCGTAATTGCCCGTGCGACAAGCCTGTTGCAGGTAGAAGATGTTCTCCGGATTGAACAGATGGTATTCGCCGTCCTTGCGCCATTTGTAATCGCCGCCCGCGTCGAGGGGTTCATGCTTCGTGACGGGATCGAAAGCGCGGGCGTGCCTCTGCGCGCATTCCATCTCGATCTCGCGCAGGGTAATGCCCCCGATACGCGTGATAACGCCCGTGAAGTATTTTTCCGTTACCGTTTCGCTCACGCCGAGGGCCTCGAATATCTGCGCGCCGTGATAGCTGCGTACGGTTGAAATACCCATTTTTGACATTATTTTCACAATGGCATCGGTCATCGTTTTGCGATAGTTGTCCCTTGCCTCTTTCGCGTCCGCGAGAAGCCTCCGTTCCTCGGCCATCCGCGCCAGGGAGCGGTATGCCAGCCACGGACATACGGCGTTGGCGCCGAAGCCGACGAGGAGCGCCAGATGATGTGCTTCCCTCGCCTCGCCGGTATCCACGACCAAGCTGATACGCGTGCGATTTCCGTTGCGGATGAGGTGATGGTGCAGTCCCGACGCGGCCAGCAAAGCGGGAATCGGCAGCTTGTATTCCGAAGCGCCCCTGTCCGAGAGGATGATGATGTTGTAGCCGCTGTTCATGGCCGCGTCAACCGCGAAGAAGAGATCGTCCAGCGCCCGCTCCAGCCCGTGCTTCGCGCGCGCGCTGAACAGGATGGGCAGGGTCACGCTCGCGAAACCGCGGCGATTCACGCCCCGTATCTTCGCAAGCTCCTCCTCCGTGAGTACGGGCGTCGAGTGGCGGATCATGCGGCAATTCTCGCTCCTCGGTTCGAGCAGATTGCCCTCGCTGCCGAGTTGGATGTCGGAGGATGTGACAAGATGTTCGCGTATCGCGTCTATGGGCGGGTTCGTCACCTGCGCAAAGAGCTGTTTGAAATAATTGTAGAGCAGCTGCGGCCTGTTGGAAAGCACGGCCAAGGGCGAATCCGTTCCCATTGAGGAGATCGGGTCCTCCGCGGTGTCGGCGATGGTTTTGAGCGTGAGGTTTAAGTCCTCCCACGTATAACCGAAGATCTTCTGCACCGCGAGCAGCGGCAGTTCCTGCGCGCCGTTGTCCCTGTTCGTCATCAGGAGTTCGAGGCTGACGAGATTCTTCAGCAGGGCCTGTTCGTAGGGTTCGCCCGCGCTGTTGCGTTTCTTGCTTTGAATCACATCCCGCAATGTGGCGCCCCGCTTCTTTCCCGCGGGCAGCTTGTCGAGATCGATCAGGTTTTTGTCAAGCCAGCGGCGGTAGGGTTTGGCCGCGGCCACCCCGCTCTTCAGTTCGTCGTCCTCGATAATCCGTTTTCGTACCGTGTCTATGAGCAGCATACGCCCCGGGTGCAATCTGTCTTTCTTGATAATCTCGGAGGGCGCTATGGGCAGGACGCCCGCCTCGCTCGACAGGATCAGAAGATCATCCTTGGTCAGGCAGTACCGCGCCGGCCGCAGTCCGTTGCGATCGAGCATCGCGCCCGCGATGCGGCCGTCCGTGAACGCGATGGCGGCGGGTCCGTCCCAGGGTTCGAGCAGACAGCCCGCGTATTCGTAAAAAGCCCTGCGGTCCGGGTCCATATCGTCGCGATTCTGCCACGGTTCGGGGATCGTCAGCATCATGGCCTCGGGCAGACTGCGGCCGGAATGCACGAGCAGGGCCAGAAAATCATCCAGCATGGCCGAATCGCTGCCGTCCTCGTTGATAATGGGCATGACCTTTTGCAGGTTCTCGCCGAGGGCTTTGGACTTCAGCATGGCTTCGCGGGCCTTGACCCAGTTCACGTTGCCGCGAATCGTGTTGATCTCCCCGTTGTGGATCAGGAAGTGCATGGGGTGCGCGCGTTCCCAGCTTGGAAAGGTGTTTGTGGAGAAGCGGGAATGCACGAGGGCTATGGCCGAAGTCAGGCCGGTGTCGCGGAGGTCCGGATAGAAAGCGGACATCTGGCTCGGCAGCAGCATACCCTTGTATACGATGGTCCTGCATGAGATGCCGGAGAGGTAGAAATACAGATCCGGCTCCGTTTGCGCCCGGCGGATTTCCGCCTGCGCAAGTTTTGAAACGACGTAGAGCGCGCGCTCAAAATCGTCCTCCGACGCGCCGGCCGGCCTCGCGATAAAGACCTGCCGTATGCCCGGGCGCACCTCGCCGGCGGTCTTGCCGATACAGTCCGCGTAGACGGGGACAACGCGCGTTCCGAGTACGCGCAGACCCTCCCGCTCGGCTATGCCGCAGAAAGCCGCCACGGTCGCGGCGCAGCGATCTCGATCGGGCGAGGCGAACATCATGGCCACGCCGTATTCGCCCGCGGCCGGAAGCGCAACGCCCTCGGCCGCCATGACGCGCTTCATAAATTCATGCGGAATCTGCAACAGGATTCCCGCGCCGTCTCCGGTTTCGGGTTCGCTGCCGACGCCGCCCCTGTGCGTCAGGTTCTTGAGGACCTCTATCGCGTCCTCCACCAGTCTGTGCGATTTCTCGCCCCGGACGTTTACGAGCATGCCCACACCGCAGGCGTCGCGCTCGAAACGGGGATCGTACAAGCCCTGCTTGCGCGGCAAACCGGGAAAGCCCATGCTGCTCTGTCGGGCGGGTGCCTCCTGCCCCTGTTGCGGATTCTCCATGCCAAAGCCTCCTTTATCATAGGGATATTTCAAAAAATGGTACAATAAATCGGTAAGCTTGTCAAGGGGTTTTTGGGTTAAATAATTAGAAAATTTCGATAATTGTTACAGTTCAAAGGTCCAATCAAAAGCATTCAAACGCCGCGATATTTTTACCCGTTCAGGGTACAAGTACCCTTCCGGGTACGCGTGTTCAGATCGGGTTCTGCCGGACTATTTGGCTCCCGGAGCGTACACAAAGCTACGTGAGGAAGCCAATATAGGCCGGCAGGTTCCGAGATGGGCAAAAATTGCGTGGGGTTTGAATGGTAAC
>JAITKU010000136.1 GCA_031278255.1 Eubacteriales Family XIII. Incertae Sedis bacterium
TGCTTCTCGCGGCGCTCGCGGGAGCGGTGATCTCTCTGGCGCTCGTTTTCGCCGTCTTGTTGCAGAGCGCCGACGGCTCGCAGTTGAAAGAGGCGGCCGGGCGCATTCTGCCGCTCGCGTTCAGCCCGGCGGAAACAGAGGCGGAGTTGCCGGGCGGCGGCCTCCCCATACCCTGGCCGGACGACGGTCTGCCCGACCCGGCCGACGAATTGCCGACGGACAAGCTGCTCATCACGGCCGAGCGCCGGGCTTACCGGGAGAAGGACCTCCGGCTTGTCATTCCCGCCTTGGGGCTGGACGAACCCGTGTACGACGGCACGGATACGGCCACGTTGCACAAGGGCGCCTGCCTCTACGAGGTCTCGCAGCTGCCCGGCAAGGGCAATCGCAACGTGAGTATCGCCGGGCACCGAAACGGGATCGAGAAAGGCAAGATCACGGAGATCATGTTCTACCATCTCGACAAGGTGGGCGAGGGCGATTACTTCTACCTCTGCGACGACGAAAAGGTATTTCGATACCTCTACAACTACAGTGTCGTCGTGGAAGCGAGCGACTGGAGCGAGATCTACAGCAAGGGCTACAGCAGTCTCACGCTGACGACCTGCACGCCCATAGGCGTCGCGGACCATCGCCTGATCGTATGCGCCGCGCTGGACGGGATATTCTACAAAACCGAAAACTTTGATTTCATAGCAAATAATACTATGTAACCATGCGTATTTATGCTATAATAAGAGGCGCGAAGCGCCCATTGCACAGGCTGAAACAACCGCGTTTTCGTTTTCGGCGAGAACGCGCGGCGGCGCGGGCGGGCGGGTTCCCGCTCGATACGGCGTCGCAGGCCGGCTGTATGAAGCGCCGGTCCCGGCCTTTCGGCGGGGGACTGACGCCGTCGTTCAAATCGCGTTGAACGCATGCCGCGTCGCGGATGCCATCTGTTCGCGGCAACCGAAAATGGGGGTAAATGTTTTGGAAAATTCAATTTTACATAGAATCGTTACATCAAAGAGGCATTTCATTTGCCGCGTTCTTTTAATCGCTTTCACGCTTTTTTCGCTGCTCGGCGTCTCCGTTTTGACGCCTGCGTTCCAAGGCCTGAGCGGGGGGGCGGTGTACGCCGCGCAGAAGATTCCCGCCAAGGCGGAGCAGAAAGCGGGCATCAGCGGCAGCGTTTTTTCAAACGACAAGGCCTCCATAGACGCCTCCAACGCGGGCGAGGGCTATGTCATTCTGAAATACACGGGCGGCAAGAGCGTTCCGATCAAGGTGCAGATTACGAAAAAGGGCGGGGAGAACTATACCTACAATCTGAAGAGCGACGGCACGGGCGAGGTCTTTCCGCTCTCCGTCGGGGACGGCGATTATACGATCAACGTCTTTGAGAACGTTTCCGGCAGCAAGTACGCGCTTGCTTTCGGCAAAACGATCAACGTGAAATTGCGGCACCCTTTCCTGCCGTTCATGTATTCAAACCAATATGTAAAGTTCAGTTCGAGTTCCGAAGCGGCGAAGCTGGCCGCGTCCCTCGTCGCCGGCAAATCGACGGACCTTGAAAAACTCGACGCCATCTACCAGTACGTCGTTAAGAATTTCACATATGACAAGGAATTGGCCAAGAACGCGCCGACCGGCTACGTCCCGAACGTGGACGCCGTTTTGAAGTCCAAAAAGGGCATTTGTTTCGACTACGCGGCGGTGATGAGCGCGATGCTGCGATCGCAGAACATCCCCTGCAAACTCGTTATCGGCTACGCGGGCACGGCCTATCACGCGTGGGTCAATGTCTTTATTGAAAGCGTCGGTTGGATCGACAAGGCCATCTATTTCGACGGCGATAAATTCTCGCTTATGGATCCGACTTTCGCTTCGAGTTCAAAATCGAGTCCCGACATATATGAGTTTATCGGCAACGGTTCCAATTACAAGGTCAAATATACCGATTAAGAAAGGTACAGCAATGGAGAAAAAATCCGAGAATGAAAATCGTATCGGCCGGGAGTTGAATTCGGAAGAACTGTCCATCTTCTGCCTGAAGCTTTCGATGATGATCAAGTCGGGCATCAACGTCGAAAAAAGCGTGGCCATTCTGCTCGAGGACGCGGGCAACGGCCCGGATCGGGAACTCTTGGCGGAGATACACAAGCTGATCGACGAGGGCTATACACTGTCCAAAACCCTTGAAACCGTCGGGCGTTTCCCCGCCCACATGATCCGCATGATCGATATCGGGCAGGTGACGGGAAAACTGGAATCCGTCCTCTCCGCGCTTTCGGATTTTTATCGCAGGGAGGCGAACATCTCAAAGATGATCAAAAACGCGATCCTGTATCCCGCCGTCATGCTCGTGGTGACGGCCGTGATCCTGCTCGTCCTCGTGTCCCGCGTGTTGCCCGTGTTCCGGCAGGTGTTCGCCGATATGGGCGCGAGCATTTCCACCTCCGTGCAGGTGATGCTCCGCGTCGCCGACGCCAGCAAATACGTGGCTGTGGGGCTTTCGATCCTCTTTGTGGCGCTGGTCGTCATAGCCGGTCTCATGAGTCTGTCCGCGAGCGGCCGGGCCTCCCTGAGCCGGGCCGCGGACCGCTTGTTTTTCGGCAATAAGCTGAATTTCGCCGTTTCGAGAAGCCGCTTCGCGTCGGCCATGTCGCTCATGCTTTCGAGCGGGCTGAACATCGGCGAGGCGCTTGAACGCGCGGGGGAGCTGATCGGCGAGGGGGTGTTTTCCGCGAACATCCGGCGCTGCAAGGAGAAGATAGAGGCGGGGGAAACCTTTCCGCGGGCCGCGGAAGCCGCCGATATATTCACGGGTATGCAGTCCGGCCTCCTGTCGGCGGGTTTTCGCTCGGGTATAACGGAGCAGGCCATGAATGAGGTCTCGCATTTGTGCGAGGAGGATTCCGACGCCATGCTTTTCCGCATGGTCAACCGCGTGGAACCCGCGCTGATCGTGATCCTCGCGCTGTCCGTGGGCCTCGTGCTTCTGTCCGTCATGCTGCCCCTGATCGGCATGATGACGGCCATAGGGGTATAGGCGCATGATCATCCAAAGCAGGGTCAAAATCTACGCGAAAATCATACTGCCGATCGCGCTGTTCCTGGTTGTACTCGCGCTGTTCGTTCTCGCGGTTTCCGAGATCGCGGGCAAATCGGAAAACGAGGGTATGCAGCTCACGGCGGAGAGCATTCGGCGCGCCGCGGTGCAATGCTACGCGCTCGAGGGCGTTTATCCCGCCGATTTTGAATACCTGAAAGAGCATTACGCCGTTCAGCCGGACGAGAGCAAATACATCATCTATTATACCTACACGGCGTCGAACCTGATGCCGGTGATAGACGTACTCTCCGCAAACGCGGAGACAATCCCCGATCCGACGGACGATCCGGCGGAGGCGGAAAGCGATTCCGCGTCCGCGGAGTTCCCGGAATAGACGCCGATCCGGACGCGCGCTTTCGTCTGACGCCGCGCGGGACCCGCATTGAAAGGCAGGTGTGTTTCGATAAACGGATTCATGAAAAACAAATCGTCTATGCTCGATACGGCCGTGGTGCTGCTCTTGATGGGCATGTTCGTCTTGCTTTCCATCGGCGTCATGGTACTCGGCATTTCGGTATACAACAACACGAACAAGCTTTCCTCCGAAAATTACGCGCAGAGGACCGTCCTTTCCTACATCGCGAACCAAGTGCGGCGCGGCGATACGGGCGGCGGGATCGAGGTGCGCGACATCGACGGGGTCCGGGCGCTCGTGTTTCGGCAGGATTTTGACGGCACGGACTATCTGACCTGCCTGTACGCCCACGACGGCGAACTTCGCGAACTCTTCACGGAGGACGGATCGGAGCAGGAACTCGCGTCCGGCGTCCCCATCATGCCCGTCACAGGCCTCTCGTTTGCGATACGGGACGGCTTGATCGAGGTGCAGGTCACGGATGAGGCGTCGGAGGTGCCGCAAAGCCTGTTGCTTTCGCCGCGATCCGGCGTGAACGGGGGGTGAACGGGATGCACAAAGCCAATTCACGTTCGGTCCTGTTTCTGACCGAACTCATCATCGCCATATTGATTTTCGCCCTCAGCATGGGTATCTGCGGCGGGGTCTTTGCGAGCGCTTTCATGACGGCGACGGCCGCGACGAATCTGAACAAGGCCGTATTTCTCTCGGAGAGCGCGGCGGAGGCCTTTCACGCCTATGACGACCGCGCGGACTTCGCGGCCGCCATCGGCGGCAGCCTGTCGGACGACGGCGCCGGCGCGACCGTATATTATGACGAAAACCGGCAGCCCCAAAGCGGGCCGGACGGCGCGCCGTATACGCTGCGCGTCCGTTTCTTCGAGGACGGCGATCTGGTAAGCGCCGAGATCGAGGTTCTGCGAAACGCGCAGTCTGTATTTGAGTTGACCGCGATCAAGAATACCGCGCTGACGCCGGGGAGGTCGCTGCGATGAGGGATAACAAGAATCTGCATTCCGCCTCCGGGATCGGCGTGATTACGCTCTTTGTCGTGTTGCTCATCCTGTGCCTCACCGTGTTTTCGGTGCTGACGTTCGCCTCCGCCAACGCGGATCTGCGGCTTTCCGCGAAGAATTCCGAGATGGTGAAAGCCTATTACGCCGAGGACAACGTTGCGACACGGATCAGCGCGGATGTGACCGCGTTTTGGAAGTCGGGCGCGCCGCGGCCGGACGCGCGCGCGCTGGCGGCGCTTCGGGATAAGATCGCCGCGGACTACGATGCCTCGGTTGTCTACGCAGATGTCAGCGAGGACGGCGAGGGTCTGCTCGTGTCCTACGGTCTCTTTGTGGATACCCTTTTGACGCTTGAGGTGACGCTCTCTCTGCCTCGGGGCGGCGAATGCGAGGTTTTGCGTTGGCGCGTAATGGCTTACGAGCCGGGTTTCGAGGAAGATACGTTGCCTGTATGGGGAGGATGACTAACGACATGAGTATTCACGATGTACTGCGGCGCGCGATTGAAATCAAGGCTTCCGATGTGATCTTGGTCCCGGGCCTGCCCGTTTCCTACAAAACCGGCGGCAGCATACACCGGGACGAGGAGGCGAGACAGACGCCCGACACCATCCGGACCATGGTTCGCGAGATGTACGAATACGCGGGCAACCGCAGTATGGATATGGTCTCGGCGGGCGACGACGACTTCTCTTTCTCCCTGCCGGGCCTTGCGCGCTTTCGTATCAACGTGTTTAAGCAGCGAAATTCTCTGGCGAGCGTGATCCGAATCGTTTCCTTTGACCTGCCGGACAGACACGAACTCCGCATTCCGGACAATGTTTTGGCCCTCGCGCAGTATACGCGGGGACTCGTCCTCGTGACGGGACCCGCCGGCAGCGGCAAGTCCACGACCCTGGCCTGCCTGATCGACGCCATCAACTCCGCGCGCAACGCGCATATCATCACGATAGAGGACCCCATAGAGTATCTGCACCACCACAAGCAGAGCGTCGTTACGCAGCGGGAGATCGAGACCGACACGGAAAGCTATACCTCAGCCCTGCGTTCGGCGCTTAGGCAAGCGCCCGATGTCATATTGCTCGGCGAAATGCGGGACTACGAGGCGATCAAGGCGGCCGTCACCGCGGCGGAGACGGGACATCTCGTCATTTCCACCCTGCACACGACGGGCGCGGTCAACACGGTGGACCGTATCATAGACTCTTTCCCGCCCGCACAGCAGCAGCAGATACGCATACAGCTTTCGATGGTGCTGCAAGGCGTCATATCCCAGCAACTCGTGCCCTGCATAGGCGGCGGCGAAACGCCGGCTTTCGAGGTCGTGATCTGCAACAACGCGATTCGGAACATGATACGCGAATCGAATATACACCAGATGGAAAGTATCATCTATTCCTCTTCCTCGGAGGGTATGATCACGATGGACACAAGCCTCTTGAATCTCGTAAAAGAGAATCGCATCACACCCGAAACCGCGGTTCAGGTGGCGATGAACAAAGAGCAAATGCAAAAGCGTCTCGGCGTGACGCTCCCCTTGTAGCCTATGAAACCACAATTGCGTTTGAATTACAACAGCGCGAAGTTGCGCGTCTGCGTGGACAGCGCGGAAAACGG
>JAITKU010000148.1 GCA_031278255.1 Eubacteriales Family XIII. Incertae Sedis bacterium
CGAACGGGTATCCCCGTTTGCGCCTTTTGCAAACGGTTGGAAGGAGCCACTCGACAACTCCCCCGCTTTAGCGGGTTAGGAGTTTACCGTCCCCGCCGCCCCGCAGAACATAGCCGCCGTGGGTTTGGGCGGCGTCGTTCAACCCACGCCCTTGCGATTCCCGTTGCTATTTCAGGGAAAAGCTGATATACTATGCGCGAGCCGCGATTGCGGATTCGGCGCGGCGCCAAAGCCCGATGAAAGAGGACATATTGCAAAGGAGGTTTTTTGATGAAAGGCTACACGAGCAATACCATAAAAAACGTTGCCTTACTCGGCCACGGCGGATGCGGCAAGACGACGATTCTCGAAGCGGCTCTGCTGGCCACGGGCGTAATCAGCAGGCTCGGCAGGGTGGAGGACGGCAACACGGTGTCCGATTACGACAAGATGGAGATCGAAAAAGGCTACTCCATCAGCGCTTCCCTCGTGCCGGTCGAATACAATAAAAACAAGATCAACTTCATCGATACGCCGGGCTTCTTCGATTTCATCGGCGAGGTCAACTCGGCCCTGCGCGCGGTCGAGGCCTGTATCATCGTGGTCGATGCCCTCGCGGGCATACAGGTCGGAACCGAAAAGGCTTGGAATTCCGCCAAGGAATACCGGCTCCCCAAGTTCTTTTTCATCAATAAGACGGACAAGGAAAACGTGAACACGGAGCAAGTGATCGCCGACCTGAAAGCCAAGTTCGGCAGCTCCGCGGTGACGCTCGACGATCGCGACGCGCTGAATGAAGCCATCGCCGAAACCGACGAGGCCCTGCTCGAAAAATTCTTCGGCGGCGAGGAATTCACGGACGCCGAATTCAAGAAGGGCCTCTCCTCCGGCATCGCGGCGGGCGACATCGTTCCCATCCTCACGGGCAGCGCGCTGACGGGCGACGGTATCAAAGAATTCCTCGACGCGCTTCTCGCGTACGTGCCGAACCCGGCCGCGCACGCGCCCTATGCGGGCCTCGACGCCAAGGGGGAAAGCGTCGCGCGGGTCTGCGACGAATCCGCCCCCGTTTCGGCTTTCGTATTCAAGACGATCGCCGATCCATTTGTCGGCAAGATATCGCTGATCAAGGTGATTTCCGGCAAGCTGACGCAGGGCGCGGAACTGTACAATACGCGTGTCGAGAAGAATGAGAAGCTCGGCAGCATGTTCTACCTGCGCGGCAAGACCCAAAGCGAAGCGCCGAGCGTGCCGGCCGGCGACATCGCGGCCGCCTCCAAGCTGCAGCTTACGCAGACGGGCGACAGCCTCTGCGACAAGGCGCATATCATACAATATCCCCCCGTGGACTTCCCGCCCCCCTCCCTCTTCATAGCGGTCGAACCCAAGGTGCAGGGCGAGGAAGAGAAGATCGGTTCCGGCCTCCACAAACTCATGGAGGAGGACCCCTCTTTCGTGATGGAACGGAACATCGAAACGCACCAGACCCTGCTCGGCGGACAGGGCGAGATACAGATCGGCATTATCTCGGCCAAACTCAAGGAAAAATTCGGCGTGGACGTTGAGCAGAAAGACCCCAAGGTACCCTACCGGGAGACGATCAAGGGCAATTCGGACGTGCAGGGCAAGCACAAGAAGCAGTCGGGCGGCGCAGGTCAATACGGCGACGTTCACATCCGCTTCTCGCCGTCGCAGGAGGAATTCGAGTTCTCGGAAGAACTGTTCGGCGGTTCCGTGCCCAAGAATTATGTGCCCGCCGTCGAAAAGGGGCTGCGCGAATGTATGGAGAAAGGGCCGCTCGCGGGCTGCAAGGTCGTGAACGTGAAAGCCGTACTCTACGACGGCTCCTACCACGACGTGGATTCGAGCGAGATCGCTTTCAAGATCGCCGCTTCCCTGGCCTTTAAGAAAGGTATCGCCGAGGCGAAGCCCATACTGCTCGAACCCATCATGCACGTCGAGATATCGGTCCCGGACGAGTACATGGGCGACATCATGGGCGATATGAACAAGCGCAGGGGCAAGATACTCGGCATGGAACCGCAGTCCGGCGGCGGGCAGAAAGTATTGGCTGAGGCGCCGCAGGCGGAGATGTTCAAATACGCGATCCTGCTGCGTTCCATGACCCAGGCCAGAGGCAGCTTTACCATGCGTTTCGCGCGCTATGAAGAGGTGCCGGCGCACCTGTCGGAGCGGATCATCGCCGCGCACAAGGCCGAGGCCGAGGCGGAATAACCCGCCCCGCGGTTTTGACCGGATTTTTTACGTCGCGAGCGCGGCGATCGCCGCAGGGAGATCGGCCACGCCGCTCACGCGCAGACCGGATATGGGCAAGCCGATCCGGTCCGCGTTTTTTTTCGGCAGAATGACGCGCGCAAACCCGAGGCGGGCGGCCTCCCGCGTGATCCTTTCGGCGTAGCGCACGGTACGCAATTCCCCCGTCAAACTGATCTCGCCTATGGCCAGAGTCTTTGTGCCGATCGGCGCGCCGCGATAGCTCGAGTAGATGGCGAGGGCGACGGCCAGGTCTATGGAGGTGCCCTCGGGTTTCAGCCCGCCCACGACGTTGACGTAGACATCCCGCTCGACCAGCTTGAGACCGGCGTGGCGCTCCAAAACCGCGAGTATCATATTCAGGCGGGCGATTTCGACGCCGAGGGCCGTGCGCCGCGCGAAGCCCACGCCCGCCGGCGCGGTCAGGGCCTGCAGTTCGAGCAGCAGGGGGCGGCTGCCCTCGTACACGGCGGTCGCGACGGCGCCCTCCGCGGCGCCGTCCATGCTTTCGAGGAAACTCTGCGAGAGATTCTCTATGGGAATCAAGCCGCTCTCGGCCATCTCAAAGGCGCCGATCTCATTCGTCGCGCCGAAGCGATTCTTGTTTGAACGTATGACGCGCAGGTCTTGATCCCGCTCGCCCGCGAACTGCAACACGCAATCGACGAGATGTTCGACGATCCGCGGACCCGCGAGATCGCCGGCTTTCGTCACATGCGCCACGATGAACACGGGGACGCCCTCGCCCTTGCCGTAGCGCAGCAGCGCGCTCGTGCAGGCCCTGACCTGCGACACGCTGCCGGGCGCCGATTCGAGCGCGCCCGCGTACAGGGTCTGTATGGAATCCACGATGAGAAATACGGGGGCAAGCTTCGCGGCGGCGTCCAATATCCGTTCGATATTCGTTTCCGACAGCAGGTAGAGTTCCTGCGGCAATTCGCCGCACACCCTGTCCGCGCGCAGCTTGATCTGCTCCTCCGATTCCTCGCCGGAGACATAGAGTACCCTGCCGTAACGCCCCGCGACCTTGGCGGCGGCCTCCGTGATAATCGTGGATTTGCCTATGCCCGGCTCCCCGCTGATCAGCGTCACGGAGCCGCGCACGATACCGCCGCCAAGCACGCGGTTCAACTCCGAAAGGCCCGTGTCAAAGCGCTCGTAAGCGTCCGCGCGCACCTCGCCCAGTCTGACGGGCGCGCTGCGGCCGCCCGCAAGGACGCCGGCCCTCCCGGGGCGACGCGGATCCTCCCGCGACGGCGCGAGACTTTCCTCTACAAAGCTGTTCCACGCGCCGCAGACGCATTGCCCCGCCCACTTAGGACTCTCAAAGCCGCAGGCTTGGCAGACGAACACCGTCTCGGATTTTTTCGGCACAGACATTTCCTCCAAAACATACTATATCTTGATCTCAAACCAAAAGACACTCCCCTTGCCCGGCTCGCTGTCCACGCCGAACTTGGCGCGGTGCAGCGTGAGGATCTCTTTCACGATGGAAAGCCCGAGTCCCGTGCCCTCGGCGGCGCGCAGATAATTCCCGCCGGACTTGTAATAGCGCTGCCAGATATTCTTCAGATCCTTCTTCTGTATGCCCACGCCGTAATCCCGCACCGCGCAGCGCACCGCGCCGTCCCGCTCCGCGAGCGTGATCTCCACAAGCCTCTCATCGCCGCTGAACTTGATCGCGTTCGTGATGAGATTGGACAGCACCTGCTTGAGCCTACCCTCGTCGCCCGTGATCGTGCCGTCGCCGTCCGCGTGAAACAGCAGGGTGAAACCCTCCTTTTCCGCGTAGATACGGTAGGACAGGAGCAGGCTTTCGATCGTTTCGCGCAGGGAAAAGGATGTGAAGCTCAAGGCCTGCCGCCCCGACTGCATCTGCGACAGTTCCAAAAGATCGCTGACGAGCAGACTCAGGCGGTCGGCCTCGTCGATGATCACCCCGAGATGTTCATTCCGCCGCGCGGGATCGTCGCCCGAGAGATCGCGTATCATCTCCGCGTAGGATTTCACCATGGTGAGCGGCGTCCGCAGGTCGTGGGAAACGTTCGCGATCAGGTCTTTCTGTATGTTGTCGGCCCGCGCCATCTCCTGCGAGGCGTAATTCAGCGTGTCGGCCAGCCTGATGATCTCGGAGTAGTGTCCGCCCTCGAACACAACGCCGTAAGCCCCCTCCGCGAGCCTGGCCGCCGACTTCGTTATGTTCGTCAGGGGCTTTGTGACGATGTGCGAAATATAAAAGGACAGGAGGCAGGCCAGAATCAAGGAGATTACCGTGACATAGCGCAACTGCCCCGACAGTATTTCTATGGTCGATTCCACGGGATAAAGCGGCGAGAATATGTAGAGAAGCACCTCTTGGCCCTCGGTCCTGTCCAGATAGGTGCAGTAAGCGAGCATACGCGTGTCGCGCATCGGATTGGACATGAAGCGGGTCGCGTCGTGGTAGTCATGATTCATGAGCTGTTCGCGAACGGCCCGTATCTCGTTGCTGTATACGGGAAAAGGCACGGGGTCCGCGTCGCCTTCTTCGTCGGCCGCATTCGCGTTTTCGTTGTAATACGGCGAATACAGGGTGAGGTACGCGTCATCGATATGCGCCTCTATCTGGATATACATATCGTTCCTGCGCATCACACGCGCAATCTCCTCAAAAAGCCCCTCCTGCCCGTATTTGTTCACGATGGAATCCGCGATCCGCAGGGTTTCGTTGATCTTCATCTCCTCATAATAGGTACTCAGAAAGAATATCTGCAAAAACCACAGCGATCCCATCAGGAGGGCCGCGAACAGCACGAAGTATATCCAAAGTCGCAGCTTTATGCTCTTGTAATCGATATTAAGCTTCAAATTTGTAACCGACGCCCCGCAGCGTTACGATGCGGTCCCTGTACGGCCCGAGGTTGTTGCGCAGATTCTTGATATGCGTGTCTATGGTCCTGTCGTCGCCAAAAAAATCGTAACCCCAAATATCGGAGAGCAGCTTGTCCCGCGACAGCGCGAGGTTTCTGTTCTGCACGAGATAGAAGAGCAGATCGTATTCCTTGGGCGTGAGTTCCGCCTTTTTGCCGTCCACGGTGACGCTGCGCGCGGGCATGTTGATCGCGAGGCCGTCGAAAGACAGCACGGCGGTCTGCGCCTCCGCACTGCCGCGTCGCGTGAGGACGGCGTTCACGCGCGCCATCAACTCCTTGGGGCTGAAAGGCTTCACAACGTAGTCGTCCACCCCGAGTTCAAAGCCGAAAAGCTTGTCGTATTCCTCGCCCCGCGCCGAAAGCATAATGACGGGCACATCTTTCAGTTTCTTGATCTCCTTGCAGGCGGAAAATCCGTCGAGTTTGGGCATCATGATATCCATGATCACCATATCAAAGGATTCCCCCTTGCACTTCGCGACCGCGCTCATGCCGTCCGCCGCCTCGGACACGCCGTAACCGTTGAATTCGGCGTATTCGCGTATAACGGCCCGGATCTTGGCCTCGTCGTCAACCACCAGTATCTTCTGCATTCCGCAATTCCCTCTTACCCGATAACCGCGCGTACTGCGGTCATCATACCATAAATGCGAAGCGAAGCGAATCGCTTTTTTACAATCATATCACAGAATCCCGGATCTGTCGAACAAAACCCGATCGCGTTTTGCCGATTGTTACAGCAAATAGTTACAGCAAATATCGTACAAATTCATGAGAATCCGACATCAACCATTGCGCCGGACCGGTGAGCGCGGTATATCCTTACACCGGTACCGTAATTCTTGCAAAAAACCCTGCGTTTCGCTGTGCCCGGGGGCCGCCCCCGCGCCGCGCGGCGGATGTGTCCGTAAAAAAAACGGCTGAAAATCAACGTTTTCCGGGCCTCACGAAAAAAATTTTGAGAATTTTGAAACTTTTTTTTAAAAAACACCAAAATGTGACCTTTTCGGTGTATAATAGACATACAAAACCAAGACGGCTTTGTATCTTCAACCATACGGCGGAATAAAAGGCATTTTCGCGGGGACCGTAAAAAAGGACTTTTATTCGCGGAGACGGAACGAAGGAACCGCAGACAAGTATACTTGTCTGCGGTTCCTGATATACCCATGAATGGCATACGTTCATGGGTTTTTTTGTGTTTTTTGCGCCTGTTTTTGCGGATATTTCATCCGTATACAAGTATACTCTCTTGCAAACGCGGAAAAAAGCCCGAAAACCGTTGAAAAATACACGTTGACACACAGCTAAGATCCCGATGTCGTACAGTTCTGAATGAGTGGGAGGGAAGGAAATGTTTAAGCCGCTGAAAGCCAAAAATGTGAACAGGATATTGGCCCTGCTGGTCGTGATGGCCTTGCTGTCAAACGTATCGCTGTTCATGCCTGTGCCTGCAAGCTCGGAAAAGGTTTACGGCGAAAACGAGGGAACGCAGAGCCTGCGTGAACGGTATGAGGATATTCCAAACGGTGCGGTCATGCCGGACGGCAATGTATTGTTGTATTACAGCCTGTGGGACTTTGACGCGCGATACAAAAACGCCCTCTACTACGACAACCGCTTCGATCCGGAAATCATACCCCTGCCCTTTGAAACGCAAGAGGCGCGGACGGATTTTCTGGACGGATACAAAGACGACACATGGTACCTGCTGGACACTGTGTATTCCATGCGCCTCATGCCCGATCCCGCGAACAATCCGAGCCAAGAAGAGATAGACGCGTTGCTTGCGGCCTCGTCCTTCGCCTATGTGGTGAAAGCCGAGGGAAGCGGCTTGGTCCGCATCATCCTCTCGACCAAAAACGACGAGGAATTTGAGATTCACATAGAAGCCGACGAGGACGGCAAAGCCCTCTCCGCCTCCTTGGTGCAGTTTGAAGAGGTATTGACCGTACCGGAACCGGAAGAACAAGAAGCGCTTGAAGAGGAAGTCCCGGAGGAAGCGCTTCCGGAAGAGGCTGCAATCACAGAAGAAAGCCCGGCGGAGGAAGCGAAGCCGGCCGAGGAAGAAACGAAGCCCGAAGAGAGCGACGTCTCCGCCGATCCCGAATCGGAAAAACCCGCCGAAGCGAGCGAACCGGCCGATGAAAGCCCGGCACCCGAAGCCGCCGCCCCCGAAGCGACGGCGCCGGCGGGCGAAGCCGACGCAAACGCCGCGAGCGAAGAACCGGAGGCCGCGCCCGCGGACGAAAACGCCGGCGCCGAAGGAACGGACGGCGCCGCGCCCGAAGCGCCCGCACAACAGGCTCCCGCCCCGGCCGGTGAAGCGTCCGAATCCGAATCCGGACCCCTCGCGGCCCTGCGCAACCTCTTCCTCTTGACGGTCTACGCCGAGGACGGCGCCGACGCGACGCCGGCGGAAGAAGCCATGGATCCCGCACCCGCCGCGCCCGCCTCCGATTCGGAAGCCCCCGCTGCGGAGGGTGAACCCGCGCCCCCGGCCGCCGAGAGCGCGGAGAGCGAGC
>JAITKU010000117.1 GCA_031278255.1 Eubacteriales Family XIII. Incertae Sedis bacterium
TGCCTTTTGGGGTGCCGCCAAAAACAAAGACGATTTCTTATACGCCTTTATATGCCCGCATGGAATTTTGGCACCATTTTTGCGCCATTTCAGAAAAAAGCGCCGCAAATTAAGGGCATAGAAAAAACGCCGATACCTTATGAAGCATAATGTTTTCAAGGGTTTTCGGCGTTTTTCCATCCCTCGACCGCCCTGAAATCATCTTGTGCGAGTGAGAAAATTCTACTATTTTTTATCAAATCCGTGCCACAACGCGCGTTTTATGGTATGATAAACAGGCGGGAAATTCGCGTGGGAGGAACGAATGTCTGTTTTGTCTGGGAAGAAGCATATACATTGCGTGGGCATAGGCGGGATCGGTCTTTCCGCGATTGCGGAGATATTGCTGGCAAGGGGCTGTCGGGTGTCCGGTTCGGATATGAAAGAGAGCGAGATCACGGACAGGCTGATCGCGCGCGGCGCGACGATCTATCTGGGGCACAGGGCCAAGAACATAAGCGGGGCCGATCTGCTCGTGTATTCGGCGGCGGTTTCGCCCGAGAATCCGGAACTCGCCTTGGCGGGCAAACTGGGCGTGGAGACCGTGACGCGCGCGGAAGCGCTCGGGGCGCTGATGGCCGATCATGAAAACAGCGTCGCGATCGCCGGCACGCACGGCAAGACCACGACCACCTCCATGATCTCGCTCATTCTGAAAAACAGCGGCAAGGCGCCCACGATACTCGTGGGGGGCAATCTGTCCGAGATCGGCGGCAACGTGGAGGTGGGCGGCGGCGCGTACTTCGTGACGGAGGCCTGCGAGTACATGGACAGCTTCCTGAACCTGTCGCCGAAATACGCCGTCATTCTCAACATCGATTCCGATCATCTCGATTACTTTGCGGATATAGAGCATATCGTGCGTTCTTTCGACAGCTTTGCCAAGCTGACGCCGCCCTGCGGCGCGGTCGTTGCCTACGACGCCAATCCTTTCGTGAACAGCATCCTGAAAAATCTGGACAGGCGGGTGGTCACGTTCGGCTTTCACGATCGCTGTGCCTATATCGCCGCAGACATCGCGTTCAACCAAGCGGGTATGCCGGGCTTCTCCGTCCTGCACGGGGGCCGGACGCTCTGCGATATGCAGCTTGCCATACCGGGTGAACACAACATCGCGAACGCTCTGGCCGCTTTCGCCTGCTGCCACGATATGGGCGTGGACGCGGAGGAGATCAAACACACCGTCGAAGGCTTCGAGGGTACGCAGCGGCGTTTCGATCCGCTCGGCGAAACGGAGAACGGCGTGCGGGTCGTGGACGATTACGCGCACCACCCGGCGGAGATCACGGCAACGCTCAAGGCGGCGAAAAACATACCGCACAGGGAACTTTGGTGCCTGTTCCAGCCGCATACTTACACGCGCACGATCGCGCTGTTCAATGAGTTTGTCGAGGCTTTCGGCTCGGCTGACAGATTGGTGATGGCGGAGATTTACGCCGCGCGGGAAAAGAATATCCACAGGATCAGCGCGCGTTCCGTCGTCGATGCGATCAAGGCTCGGTATCCGCAGAAAGACGCGCATTATTTCGCGGATTTCGGGGAGATAGCCGCTTTCGTGCGGGAGACCGCCCGTCCCGGGGACCTCGTGATCACGATGGGGGCCGGGGATATCTATAAAGTAGGGGAGATGATCCTCGATATGGATCATTTGGATGCGGAGGCGGCGCGGCAGGTTACGCGCGGCGTTCCGATACGCTGAGGGGTTTTTGCATGGCTGATTTGTTAAAAGAATATCGGGAAAAGGCGGAGGAGCGGCTGCGCATAAATCTGCGCCATGCCGAGAACGGCGTTTTGTTCGCCGACATCGACGCCGCCTATATCGACGCGCGCGCGCGCATAGGCAGGGGTTCTTTCATCGGGCCCTCTGCGGTGATCGAGGGCGAAACGCGGATCGGCGAGGATTGTCACATCGGCCAGAATACGCGCATAAGCGATTCCCGCCTTGGGAACGGCGTACGCGTCGAGCAATCCGTCGTCGTCGAGAGCGAGATAGACGACGGGGCGCGGATCGGGCCTTTCGCCTACCTGCGTCCTCACAGCCGCATCGGCGCCGGCGCCAAGGTCGGCGATTTTGTGGAGATCAAGAATTCCTCCCTCGGCGCCGGCGCCAAGGCTTCACATCTGACCTACGTGGGCGATTCCGATATCGGGGAGGATGTGAATCTGGGCTGCGGCGTCGTGTTCGTGAACTTCGACGGCAGGGAAAAGCACCGCTCGGTCGTGGGGGACGGCGCGTTTATCGGTTGCAATGTCAACATCGTGTCGCCCGTCGTCGTGGGGGAGGGCGCCTACGTCGCGGCGGGAACGACGGTGACAAGGGATTTGCCCGCGGGGGCGCTCGCCGTGGGACGCGCGCGACAGCGGGTGCTGGAGGGCTGGGTGAAGCGGCGCGGCCCACGCAAGCACGAGTAAACCGCCCGCGGCAAGGCTGCGGGATACGAAAGCAAAAGCGAGGTGAGTTTATGAAAAACGGAGTGTTCTCGGATTTCAAGGTCTTTGCGGGCAACGCGCATATGGAGCTTGCGGAGGAGATTGCCTCCATCATGGGCAAGCCGCTCGGCAGGGCCACCGTGACCAAGTTCAGCGACGGGGAAATCTCCGTCAGCCTGTGGGAGACCGTCCGCGGCGTGGACGCCTACATCGTCCAGCCGACCTGCGGTCCGGTCAACGACAATCTGATGGAGCTTTTGATCATGATAGACGCGATGAAGCGGGCGTCGGCGGGCCGTATCAACGCGGTGATTCCCTATTACGGATACGCGCGGCAGGATCGAAAGGCCAAGGCCCGCGATCCGATTTCCGCGAGGCTCGTGGCGGATTTGCTTTCCGCGGCCGGCGCGGACCGCGTTGTCACGATGGACCTCCACGCCTCGCAGATACAGGGATATTTCGATATTCCCGTCGATCATCTGCTGGGTATGCCGCTTCTCGTCAAGCATTTCCGTTCGCGGAATCTGAACGATCTGGTCATCGTTTCGCCGGATCACGGCAGCGTCACGCGGGCCAGAAACATGGCGCATTTGCTGGACGCTCCGATCGCCATCGTTGACAAGAGGCGGCCGAAAGCCAATGTCAGCGAGGTCATGAACATCATCGGGGAGATACAGGACAAGAACGCCATTTTGGTGGATGATATGATCGACACGGCGGGTACGATCACGAACGCGGCGAACGCCCTGAAAGAGATGGGCGCGCGGGAGGTGTTCGCCTGCGCCACCCACGGCATTTTGTCGGGTCCCGCCATCAAGCGCATCGAAAATTCCGCGATTCGCGAGATGGCGCTGTTGAACACGGTTCCCATTCCAAAGGATAAGCTGATCGACAAGATATCTCTGATCTCGGTGGCGCCCCTGTTCGCGGAGGCGATGGCGCGGATCTTCACGAACGACTCCATCAGCCGTCTGTTCGACTGAGGGCGCGCCGCGAAACACGTATGGATTACATTATAATCGGCCTCGGCAATCCCGGCAGGCGGTACGAAAACACGAAACACAATATGGGCTTCCTCGCGCTGGATCTTCTGGCGGAGCGGAACGGGATCAAGATCAACAAACTCAAACATCGGGCGCTGTGCGGGGAGGGCGCGATCGCGGGCCTTGGGGTCCTCCTCGTGAAGCCGCAGACCTATATGAACCTGAGCGGCGAGAGCGTGCGGGCCGTCATGGACTACTACAGGGCGACGCGCGACAGACTGCTCGTGATCTACGACGATATAGACATCCCCATAGGCGACATCCGAATCCGAAAAAAGGGCAGCGCGGGGTCCCACAACGGTATGCGTTCCATCGTCCGCAATCTGGGCTATGAGGATTTTCCGCGCATACGGATCGGGATTCGCGACGGGCAAAGGGCGCAGGGCGATTCTCTGATCGGTTATGTACTCGGCGGATTTCGCAAGCAGCGGATTGCCGCCGCAGAGGATGCGATCGGCCGGGCGGCCGAGGCTGCGGAATGCCTGTTGCGCGACGGCGCGGACGCGGCCATGAACCGCTACAATGCGCGTGTTTCGGAACGGGACGGCGGCGCGGGCGCGAATTGTGAAAAGGACGGTGCGGATGAAGAAAGATAGGGAGGCGATACGCATTTCGGGTGCCGCGGAGACGCACATCGCGCCGGTGGCGGCGCGCATCCTGCTCGAAAGAAAGCGGCAATGCCTCATCGTCACGGCCTCCGTCGCAAAGGCCTCCGCGCTCGCGCAGGCGCTTTCTTTTTTTATTCCGTGGAAGATACACGTAATCCAAGAGGAGGAACCGTTCTTCGCGCAGTACGAGGCGAAGAGCCACGAGGGGATGGAGGACAGGTTGGCGGCTCTTTCCGATCTGCGAAAGGGCGCCCTCTGCGTCGTCGTGGCGCCCGTGTCGGGCGCGGTGAAGCGCCTGCCGCCGCCCGCGCTGTTTGACAGGCACAGGCTGCTGCTCAAGGCGGGGGATCGGGTCGAGCGGGACGCGCTCATGCGCGACCTCGGCGCGATGGGTTATGAACGCGTTCCTCTCGTCGAGGCGCGGGGGCAGTACAGTTTTCGCGGCGGCATATTGGACGTGTTTGCCGTGTCCGAAGCCGCGCCCTGCCGCGTGGATCTGTTCGACGATACGATCGATTCCGTTAAGCGCTTCGATCCGGAAACGCAGCGTTCCGCGGGTTTGCTCGACGCCGTCGCGATATGCCCCGCCAAGCAGATGGTCGCGGACGAGGCGCTTTTTTCCGCCGCCGCGCGGCGGATAGAGGATGTTTACGACAGGTACATCCGGCGTTTCGGCGGCGAGCGCGCCGCCGCGCTGGCGGCCAAGCGGGACCGGCTGACGGACTGTATAGAATCGGCGGCGAATCCGCAGCTTCTGGAACACTACATCGGTTATTTTTATGACAATATATCCTATATTTGGGATTATATGAATGACGGTCTCGTCATGCTCGATGATCCGAATCGGTTGCGGGAGACGCTTTCGCTGCGCGACAGGGAGGCGGAGGAGGATTTTCGGGTCATGCTTTCAAAGGGCCACGCCACGCCGGAGGATCATGACAACATCGAGGGGCTTGCGGTCTACGAAACCCTGCTTTCCCATAACCCCGTCTGGTTTTTCACGCCCTTTTCGACGCGGATAGAGGGCGCGGACGAGCCGACGGCGGAATACAGCGTCGATGTGCGGCGTCCGTCGTCCGCGGGCGGACGCATGGATTTTCTCGAGGCCGAACTGCGACGCTATTGCAAGCAGGGTTACGCGGTCACGATCGTGTGCGCCTCGGAGGAACGGCTCGCGAGTCTGCGGGAGTTCCTCGACGCGGCCCGGCTGCCGCAGGTGGCCTTGCGGCAGGGCAATCCGGGCTGCGGCGTGGAGTTTCCCAAGGAGAAGATCGTCTACCTGTGGGAGGGGGATATCTTTTCGGCGGCCGGCGGCCGGCGGAGCGCGGGCAGGCGGACGGCCCGCAGTCAAAGTGAGAACGCCGCGCCCATACGCGCGTTCACCGATATCATCCAGGGGGACTTTGTCGTTCACGAGAACCACGGCATAGGCCGCTTTGTCGGCATAGAGCAATTGGAGATACAGGGTGTTCGGAAAGATTATCTGAAGATCAAGTACGCGGGCGACGATATGCTTTATATCCCCGCGGAGCAGATGGCTCTGGTGCAAAAGTATATAGGCGGCGAGGAAGAGCCGAAGATCAGCAGGCTTTCGAGCGGTGAATGGAAGAAAGCGAAAGCCAAGGCCAAAAAGGATATCGCGAGCATGGCGCAGGAACTGCTCGCGCTTTCCGCGAACCGCAAGTCCGTCACAGGCCACGCTTTTTCAAAGGATACGGTTTGGCAGCGGGAATTCGAGGACAGCTTCCCCTACGAGGAGACGCAGGACCAGTTGCGCAGCACGGAATCCATCAAGCGGGATATGGAAAGGCCCGTCCCGATGGACCGGCTGCTGTGCGGCGATGTGGGTTACGGCAAGACCGAGGTCGCGGCGCGCGCCGTGTTCAAATGCGTCGCCGACGGCAAGCAGGCGGCCGTCCTCGTGCCGACCACCATACTCGCGAACCAGCATTACATGACCTTTAAGCAGCGCTTCGCGGACTTTCCGTTCACGGTGGAGATGTTGTCGCGCTTCAGGAGCGAGGCCGAGCAGCGGGAGATTGCGGCGCGCGTGAAAACGGGCGCCGTCGATATCGTCATAGGCACGCACAGGTTGCTGTCGCAGGATATAGACTTTCACGCGCTCGGGCTGCTCGTCGTCGATGAGGAACAGCGCTTCGGCGTGCGCCACAAGGAACGCATTAAGGCGCTGAAGCGGGAGGTGGATGTCTTGACGCTGTCGGCCACGCCCATCCCGCGCACGCTGCACATGTCGCTGATCGGCGTCAGGGATATGGACCTGATCGAGGAACCGCCGGAGGACAGGTACCCCGTGCAGACCTACGTTATGGAGCAGACGGATGAGGTTGTCCGGGAGACCGTCATGCGGGAACTGGACCGGGGCGGGCAGGTTTACGTCGTGTACAACAGGGTCAAGGGCATACAGCGCGTCGCGGCGGAAATCAAGGCGCTGGCGCCGGAAGCGGAGATTGCGGTCGGCCACGGGCAGATGAACGAGCGGGAACTGGAGGACGTGATGTCGGATTTCATCGAGCGCCGATACAATGTGCTGGTTTCGACGGCCATCATCGAGTCCGGCATCGATATCCCGAATGTGAATACCATATTGGTCATGGACGCGGATCGTTTCGGCCTGTCGCAGCTCTATCAGCTTCGCGGTCGCGTGGGCCGCTCGAATCGCATGGCTTACGCCTATCTGCTGTACAAGCGCGACAAGGTCCTTTCCGAGGCGGCGGAGAAGCGCCTGCGCGCCATTCGGGAGTTTACGGAGTTCGGCGCGGGCTTTCGCATTGCGATGCGAGACCTCGAGATACGGGGCGCGGGCAATCTGCTCGGCGCGGAGCAGCACGGGCATATCGTGAGCGTGGGCTATGAGCTGTACCGCAAACTCGTGGACGAAGCCGTAAGAGCCCTGTCCGGCGAGGTCGTGAATCCGGACGCGGAGGAGAGTTCTTTCGAGATCGGCGTCGCGGCCTACATCCCGTCGGAATACATCGAGGATGAGGCGCTGAAGCTGCAGATGTACAAGCGGATATCCTGCATAGAGAGCGAGGCGGACGAGCGCGATGTCCTCGACGAAATGGCGGACCGCTTCGGCAATCCGCCGCGCGTGACGCTGAATCTGATCGCCGTCGCGCGGATACGCGCGTACGCAAAGCGCGCCGGCATCCTGCGCATACGCGAATCGCAGAAGCGTTGCGTGTTCGAGATGCGGGTGGGAGCGGACCTCGGGGAGGGCGGCGCGGAACGGTTGCTCGCGCGCTACGGCGGCAGGATTCTGTTTCACGGCGGCGCGCGGCCTTTCATCGCGCTGCGGACGAAAGAAGAAAGAAGCCGGCCTGGAGAAAAAAAGCGGGCGGAAAAACCGGCGGAGGAAAAACTCAAAGAAATCCTGGCCTTTCTGCGCTGCCTTGCCGGGCAGCCCGCGGACACGGCGCGGATATAGTGATTGATATTTTTACAGAAATCACATATAATACAGAAAGGTCCCGAAAATCGTATCGGGTGCTTCGCACAGTGTTTTTTTATGGAAAGGGAGGCGTCTTATGAAATCAAAGGCTGTTTCAAGCGCGGTTTTGAGCGTTCTTGTCATGTTCGGCGGAATGGGTTTTGCTTTTGCCGACGCGGAACATGTCGTGGTTCCGGGCGATTGGCTGAGCAAGATCGCGGAAAAGTACGACACGACTTACCAAGAACTCGCGGCCTACAACAACATCGCGAATCCCGATCTGATCTTCCCGGGGCAGATCATACGCATTCCGGACGCCTTGCCCGCGCCCGCGCCGACGCCCGCGCCCGTACCCGAAGCGACGCCGGCCGAGGATGCCGCGCTCTACCCGGATTTCCTCAAGGCCGTTGATACCCGGTACGGTTACGATATCGCGGTCGAGCTGTCGGAAAACCCGAAATTTCACAGTTCCCCCATCGGCACGCGCACCGCGGGCAGCGATGCGGAACACGCGGCCGCCGATTGGATCGCGGAGCAAATGCGGCAGATCGGTCTCAGCGAGGTTGAAAAGGTCGGCGCCAAGGTCGATAAATGGCAGTTCAACGACGCGACCATCCGGCTTGCGGGCGATTCCAAGGTCATACAGCTTCACTCCTACGCCACCGCCGCGACGCCGGAGGCCGGCCTGACGGCCGAAGTGGTCTACGTGGGCGACGGTACGATGTGGGATTACGAGGATTCGGATGTCAAGGGGAAGATCGTGATCGCCGATGTGGACCAGCGGGCAAACTGGTGGATAACCTATCCCATGCTGGAGGCCGAGTACCGGGGCGCCGCGGCGATTCTCGCCGTGCCGGTTTCGGGCTTCTCGGAAATCAGCGCCGACGCCTACAACGCGAACGACATCTGCGGCCCGACGGGCATACCCTGCGTGAGCATAACGGTGAACGACGCGAACTACATCAAGGAGCGCCTTCAAGAGGGCAGCGTCGAAGCGACGCTGAAAGTGGACAACATCGTCGAGCCGAACGGCGTTTCCTACAACGTCACCGGCCGCATACCCGGCAAAAACCACGACGAAATCATCCTGATCGGCGCGCACTACGACATGTATTTCCACGGCTTTCAGGACGATTCGATAGCCGTAGGCATGATGATGGGTATCGCGAAAGCCATGCTGGATGCGGGCTACACGCCCGAAAGGGATATCGTGTTCGTGGCGCACGGCGCCGAGGAATGGGGCGCAAGCTACACGGTATTCGACTGGACGACGGGCGCGTGGCGCATGATCAACGAAGCGCATCCCGAGTGGGCGGGCCGCGTGCTGGCTTTTCTGAACTTTGAACTGTCCGCCTACGAATTCGGCGATTACACGAGCGTCTATTCGGCCCCCGAGTTTTACGGTCTGCTCGATCGCTTCGTGAACGAGGAGGCATCGCCGAAGCCCGTAAACGCCTTTCCCGCGGGGATCAAGACGGACGGTTATCAGACCTACACCTATTCGGACGATTTTTCGTACTACGCGGCGGGTGTGCCCGCATTTATAAACGGATTCCTCCTGCAGGAGGATATGGAGACGGTATTCCCGTTCTACGAGCAGTATTACCATACGAATTTCGACACCAAGGAGACCTATGACGAGGATGTGGCCCGTTTCAACACCGAGTTCTACGGCTCGCTGGCCATCCGTATCGATCGGACGCCCGCCTTGGAACTCGACTTCACGGCGCAGTACGACAGGCTGACGGAAACCCTGGACGCCAAGCTTGCGGAAGCGAACGGCGCGGACGGCGACGGCTACGCGGAAGCGGTCGAGGCTTACGGCAAGGCGGCCGGCGCGCTGAACGAGCGGATATCCGAGGTCAACGCGCGCTACCTGCGGCTCGTCGCGAGCGGCGCCGGCGCCGACGATCTGAACGCCTTGTGGACGGAGGCGCGCGAACTCAACAAAAAGACACTCGCGATATTCAAGGAAACCCAAGACGCCTTGCTCGGTCTCATGTACGAGCGGCCCATCGTGCCGCACGAGGCGCCGCAGGAGAATATCGCGCTGATGAACGAGATCGTTGCGCTTCTCGCGGAGGGCAGGGTCAAGGAGGCCGCCGACGAATACGCGTGGCAGGTCAACAACATCGATGAATGGTACAACATGTACTTCAGCGGGGAGGTCATGGATATATTCGACGATATGATGTACGGCAAGGACAACGCGGACAATCTCTTCTGGGGTACGGGCAAGGCATACGTGCCGGCCGACGTTGAGACCGCCACGCGATCCCTCATGGCGCGGTACGAGGACGAGGGCGGCGACTTCAAGGATGAAATCGCCGTCTACGAGGCGGCGATCGCGGCGCAAAAGGCCGTGTACGTCGAACTCGTGAACAAAGAGATCGCCTCTGTCGTCAAATTGAGCGGAGATATGGAGACCGCGGCCGCGCGCTGAAGCGGGATCGCTTCCCGCGGCAGACACCGAAAGAATACGGGGTAAATGAATGAAGAAGAAGTATGCGGAAACATCCGGGATCGATTCACAGGCAAACACATCTTGGGGGAGGCGCGAATCGACGGATGCGCTTTACCGCCGCCCGTCCGAGGCTTTTGGGCGGAATCCGAAGCGCGGGCGTCCGCTCCTCGCGGTCGTCCTGAGCGCACTCCTGTTGCTTTCGGGCTGCGGCGGAGACAATTCCGAGATCGTGGCCAATGTGGGCGATACCGCGATCACGGAGAACCGGCTGAACGCGTTCACAGAGCTTTTGTTTGCCTTGAACGGCTACGATTTGTCGGCTGTGGACGAGAGCGAGAAGAATTTGTACAAGTCGGAAGCCTTGGCCACCATGGTGCAGGCCGAGGCGCTGGCACAGCATTACAAGAATCAGGGCGTCCTGCCCGAGGGTATCGAAGAGGGTTTTGCGCAGTTCAAGGACGATATCGCGCAGGTGGAGGGTCTGGCGGACAGCTTCAAGAAGAAAGGTGTCACGGACGACACCCTGCGATATTTATTGGAAACGCAGTTCTATTTTCAGAGCGCGCGGGCGGAGGCGACGAAAGACGAAACCCTGCCCACGGATGCGGAGATAAGGGCTTATTACCTCGCCCACGAGCAGGAGTACGGGGATGAGGAGGAGCGGCGCGTAAGCCATATTCTGGTCGGCGACGCGAGTCACAGCGACGCGGACAGGCAGCTTGCGGAAGAGATACGCGATAAGATCGCGCGCGGCGAGAAAAGCTTCGAGGATATGGCGCAGGAATACGGACAGGACGGCACGAGCAGCGCGGGCGGCGATCTGGGCTACGCCGTGCGCGATGCCTATGTGCCGGAATTCAGCGATGTCGCTTTCACGCTGCCGCAGGACGAGCTCTCAGAGATCGTGGAGTCGGAGTTCGGCTTTCACGTGCTGAAAGTCACGGATATTCGCAATACGCGTTCGCTGGACGCGCAGCGCGAGGCGATACGCACCGCGCTGGCCGATGAACTCTACGAGGATAAGCTGGATTCGATCGCCGCGGAATTTGAAGCGGTCTACCCGAGCGACAATTATCCCGCGCCGGGCGCGGCCGAGGCCGAAATCCCGACCGCGCCGGACGGCGCGGAGGCGGAAACGGACGCAGACGAAGCGGCCGCCTCTCCCGAATAAAGGCGGGCGGGCAATTGCGGCGGCCTTGGGTGCCGATCCCGGGGCCGCGCGCCCTTGCCCCCGGTTGCGGGCGGGGCAATTGCTTTACGGTAATATGATTCTTGTAAAGCGGGCCCGTCCGTGTGTCCGTCTGCTCGTTTGCGCAATACCGCGCAATGAATCCCTTGCGCGCGGAGGATTCCAAGGCCATGACGCAAAAAAAATGGAAAGAAAACTTCATACGGATAGAGCCGTACAGCGCGGGGGAACAGCCCGAGAGCGACGATGTGATCAAGCTGAACACCAACGAAAACCCTTACCCGCCGGCGCCGGGGGTGGCGGCCGCTCTGCGCGCCGCCGGGATCGACGGACTCAGGCGCTACCCGCAGGCGGACGGAAAGGACCTGCGCCTTGCGCTTGCGGCGGCGCGGGGCACGGACCCCGCCTCCGTGTTCGTCGCAAACGGTTCGGATGAGGCCCTGGCCTTGGCCTTTCGCGCTTTCTTCAATTCAAAGAAGCCCGTGCTGTTTCCCGATGTCAGCTATTCTTTCTACCCGGTCTGGTGCGATCTCTTCGGGATACCCTATCGCAGGCCGGCGACGGACGGGGATTTTCGCATTCGCGTGCGGGATTACGCCGCAGAGAACGGCGGCGTGGTTCTGGCGAACCCGAACGCCCCGACCGGTATCGCCCTGACGCTTTTTGAGATCGAAGAAATCCTCTCGTCGAATCGGGATTCCGTGGTGATCGTGGATGAGGCTTACGTGGATTTCGGGGCCTGTTCCGCGATCGGGCTTATATCGAAGTACGAAAACCTTTTGGTTACGCAGAGTTTCTCGAAAGGGCGCGCGCTGGCCGGTCTCAGGCTCGGCGCGGCTTTCGGCTGCGCGGACTTGATCGCCGTGCTTGGCGCCGTGAAGAACGCGTTCAACTCCTATCTCGTGGACAGCGTTGCGGCCGCGGCCGGCGTGGCTTCTTTGGCGGACGGGGCGTATTTTGAAAAGCGTACGGCGCAGGTGATCGCGACGCGGGAGCGGTTCGCCGCGGTTTTGCGCGGCATGGGCTTCTCCGTGACCGACAGCGCCGCGAACTTTCTGTTCGTGACGCACGCGGATCTGGATGCCGCAGCGCTCATGCGATACCTGAAAGGACGCGGTATCTTGGTGCGGCATTTTTCGCTGCCCCGGATAGAGCGTTATCTGCGCATAACGGTGGGAACGGATGCGGAGATGGATCGCCTCACGGAAGAGATATCTTGTTTTTTACAAAAAAGTTAAATGGAGGGATAAGGGATGCTTTTTGAGAATATTGCGGTCTTGGACGAGGGGGGGCGCGCGGCGGCGGGCAAATATGTGGGCGTCACGGGCGAGCGCATAGCCTATATCGGAGATACGGCGCCGGCCGAGGACTTCGGCGAGACCTATGCGGGCGCGGGCCGCCTGCTCATGCCGGCTTTCTACAACGCGCACGCGCATTCGCCCATGACCTTGCTGCGCGGCTACGGCGAAAACCTGAAATTGCAGGACTGGCTGACGACGCGCATATTCCCTTTTGAGGACAAACTCACGGGGGAGGCCGTATACGCCGGGACCCTGCTGGCCGTCGCGGAATCCCTGCGCTTCGGTATCGTTTCGACCACGGATATGTATTATTTCTGCGAGGATATGTTGCGGGCTTTTTTGGAGAGCGGCGCAAAGGTAAACATCAGCCGCGGACTGACCTGCTTCACGGACGCGGAGCTTGCGGATTTGCCCGGTTTTCAGGAGGCGAAACGGCTCTTTGAGACCTACGACGGGGCCGCCGACGGCCGCGTCGTAGCGGAGATGTCCCTGCACGCCGAATACACCTCAAACCCCAAGATCGCGGCGCAGCTGGCCGAATACGCGAACAAGACGGGCGCGGGTATGCACGTCCACATATCCGAGACAAAGACCGAACACGCGGAATGTATGGCGCGGCGCGGCGGCAAGACGCCGGTCGCGTATCTCGCCTCGCTCGGCTTCTTTGAAACGCGGACCACGGCCGCGCACTGCGTCCACGTTACGGAAGAGGATATGGATATACTCGCGCGAAAGGGCGTTACGGTCGCAAGCTGCCCGATCAGCAACATGAAGCTGTCGAGCGGCGTCTGCAACGTGCCGCGCCTGCTCGAAAAGGGCGTGAACGTGGCGATCGGCACGGACGGCGCCGCGAGCAACAACAGCCTGAACTTCATCGAGGAGATGAAATTCTTCGCGCTGTCCAACAAACTCATGCGCGAGGACCCGACCCTCGTGAGTCCCGCGGATACCATCGCCGCCGCGACCGTCTCCGGCGCGAAAAGCCAAGGCCGGCCGGACTGCGGCGCGATTCGCGTCGGCGCCAAGGCCGATCTGATCGTTTTGGACCTGTCCGTTCCCAATATGCATCCGGTACACGCGCTCGCGAACAACATCGTCTACGCCGCCGCAGGCGGCGACGTGCGGCTGACCATGGCGGACGGCAAGGTCCTGTACAGGGACGGGAGCTACAAGACCATAGACATCGAAAAAGCGCTGTTTGAGGCGGACGCGGCGACGCGGCGGATACGCGGAGAACTCGGAGAACAGAACCCGGCATGAGCAAACGGACATTTATGCAGGGAGCGGTCGTCCTGGCCGCCGCGGGCGTAATCATCAAGGCTCTCGGCGCCGTGTTCAAGATTCCGCTCGGAAACATGATCGGCGACACGGGCATGGGATATTACCAGACCGCCTACACGATCTACATGATATTCCTCGTGCTGTCCAATTCGGGCATACCCGTGGCGATCTCGCGCATGGTGTCCGAGCGTATCGCCGTCGGGCGTCCCTTGGACGCGTACAGGGTGTTTCGCGTTTCTTTCATACTGTTGCTCTTCATCGGATTCGCGTCCGCGCTGTTTTGTTTTTTCAAAACCGATTTCCTGCTGCATTACTTTCCCAACATGGAGAAAGCCGCCTATTCGATCAAGGCAATCGCCCCCGCGCTGCTCATCGTGCCGCTGATGGCCGCGTACAGGGGGTATTTTCAGGGTATGCAGGATATGCGGCCCACGGCGAATTCGCAGGTGACGGAGCAGTTTTTTCGCGTTGCGGCGGGCCTCGGCGTCGCCCTGTACCTGTTGCCGCGGGGGGAGGCTTTCGCGGCGGCGGGCGCGGCGGCGGGCGCGGCGGTCGGCGCGGCGGCGGGACTCTTGACCGTCATGACCATCTACGCACTCGGCGGCGGGAAGAGGAACGCGGCGCAGGCGGAAGCACACGCGCGGGCGGGCGGGGGCCTTTCCGCGGCGCCCGAGTCCGCTTGCGGCATCCTGCTGCGGATCTGCCTGATCGCGGCGCCGATCACGATCGGGGCCTCTGTCATGCCCATCATGAATTTCATAGACCTCGCGATCATCACGAACCGCCTCGCCGACCTCGGCTGGGCCGCGGAGGAGGTCAGAAAGACCTACGGACAGCTTGCGGGCTTCGTGAATCCGCTGATCAACCTGCCGCAGATTCTGACGCAGGCCGTGGCCATGAGCCTCGTACCGGCGGTGGCGGCCGCGCACAAGCAAAACGACACGGCTTTCCTGCGGCACAACATACAGCTCGGTCTTAGGACCGCGATCCTCATCGGCCTGCCCTGCGCGTTCGGCATGATGGTCCTGTCCGAGGAGATCATGCTGCTCCTTTATCCCGCCGTCAGGGACGCGGCCCTCTCCGCGGCGCCTTTTCTGTTCATACTGGGTTTCGGCGTGATCTTCCTCTCGATGGTCCAGACCCTGACCGGCGTGCTGCAGGGCGTGGGCCGGCAGATGATACCCGTTCGCAACCTGTGTATCGGCGCGGCCGCCAAGGTGGCGGTGACTTGGACCCTGATCGCGATACCGGCCGTGAACGTCAAGGGCGCGGCGGCCGGGACCGTCACGGCCTATATCTTGGCCGCCGTCTTGAATTTGGCGGCCGTGCGACGGCATACGGGCGCGCGCTTCGACCTAAAGCTGACCTACGTCAAGCCGTTCCTGGCCGCGCTCGTCATGGGCGCGGCGGTGTTTGCCGTGTATACCGCGCTTTATCTTCTGACCGGCGGCAACGCCGTGGCGACCGTGATCTCCGTCGCGGTCGGCGTGGTCGTCTACGCGGCGATGCTATTTTTGGGCGGCGCCGTCACCGAGGAGGAACTGCTGCTCCTGCCCGGGGGCCGGCGTCTGGCGCGCGCGGTGCGCGCGCCGCAAAGGAGGCAACGATGAAACAGGGCGAGGAAAGGGAGGACCGCAGGGCGGAATACGCGCATCTTTACGAGCGGGGCGATACGGTCGGCGCGGCGGCGGAAAGGCTTACGGAGATCATCGATCTTTTGCGGAGCGAGCGCGGTTGCCCTTGGGACCGGGCGCAGACCCATGAAAGCATTAAGCAATGCGTGATCGAGGAAGCCTATGAAACGAAAGACGCCATAGACAGGGGCGACGCGGACAACCTCGAGGAGGAACTCGGCGATTTGCTCCTGCAGGTGGTCCTGCACGGACGGATCGGTGCGGAGAGCGGGGTTTTCGATTTCGTGAGCATCGCGAACCGTGTTTCGGACAAGATGATTCGGCGGCATCCGCATATTTTTTCAAAAGAAATCATTAAAACTATTGACAAAGTAATTGAGAAATGGGAAAATGTGAAGAGGCAAGAGAAGCAGACCGTATCACATGCCGAAATCTTAGAGAGCGTCCCAAAGGCGTTGCCCGCCTTGACGAGGAGTTACAAGCTTCAAGCCAAGGCCGCCGGAGTCGGTTTTGATCGCGCGTGCGCGGAGGATGTTTTTCGTAAGATAGGGGAAGAAGCGCGGGAACTCCTTGCAGCCCATCGGGACGATAAATTCGGGTTAAAAAGCAAAATCGGGAACTTGCTGTTTTCAATTGTCAACGCGGCAAGAATTCTGGAAATCGACCCGGAGGATGCGCTGAACGGCTCTTCGCAAAAATTCATCGACAGATTCCGCTCCGTCGAGGCCGCGGTTGCCGCCGCAGGCACAGCCGTTGAGCGGCTGACACTTGAAGAGATGGATGAACTTTGGGAAAGAGCAAAGCCCAACGTCCTTGCTTCCATGGATCATTCGTGAAATGCCGGCAGTGTAGTATGTTCTGAAATTATTTTTTTTTAAAAGGAGGTTTAATTTCGTGAATAAAGCAGAATTGATCGCAAGTGTCGCGGAAAAAGCAGGCTTGACCAAGAAGGATGCCGAGGTCGCGGTGAACGCGACGATCGCCAGCATCGAGGCCGCATTGGTAAAGGGTGAGAAGGTCCAGCTTATCGGATTCGGCACCTTTGAAACGCGTCAAAGGAAAGCAAGACAGGGCAGAAACCCGAGGAAACCCGATCAGGTGATCGACATCGAGGCGGCCAAGGCGCCTGTGTTCAAGGCGGGCAAAGCACTCAAGGATGCTGTGAACAAATAGGGTTGCGGCTCGTTCGGAACCTTTGAAACCGGATAAAGCAGCTTGTTTTTGATTCGGTTTATGAAAACCGCTCCGGTGCGGAGCGGTTTTTTTCTGTGCCGGCATACGAAAAACGGGCGGAAAGGCATCCGCAAAACCCCGCCGTGCTGTGGAGGCAAGTGTGCGAATCGATAAATTTTTGAAGAACGCGCGTATCATCAAGCGGCGCACGATCGCCAAGGAGGCCTGCGACCGGGAGCGCGTGTTCCTGAACGGCCGGCCGGCGAAGCCCGGCGCCGAGGTCAAGGTCGGGGACCTTGTACACGTGCGCTTTGGGAACGGCGAGATCAAATTGCGTGTCGCGGCCCTGCCGGAGTCCGTGCGCAAGGAGGACGCGGCTTCCATGTACGAACTCCTGCCTTAGGCGCGATGCGAAAGACCGCCGCCCGGGGTGCGGGCGGCGGTCTTTCGCATCGCGCGGCGCGGCGTACGAAAAGCGCCGACAGCCTGTTTGATCCTACTTGATATTCGCGATATCGGGTCCCGTGATCTTGACGGGCTTGCACTTCACAAAGCGTCCGGCGCCTTTCTTGCCGAGGAATTTGCCGTCCTCGTACACGAGGGAACCCCTGCTGTAGGTCGCGACGGGATAGCCTTTGAGCTTGACGCCCTCCCATACGGTGTGGTCGTTGTCGCCGTGCATCAGATCGTTTTTGATCGTGAAATCCTTTTGCGGATCATAGATCACGATATCGGCGTCGAGTCCGGCCCGGATCGCCCCTTTCTGCGCGGACAGCCCGAAGATCTTCGCTACGTTGGTCGCGCAGACCTCCACGGCCTTATTGAAGCTGAGCCGCCCCTTGTTCGCTTCGGACAGGATGTAGGGGTACATGTTCTCGATGCCGGCGCAGCCGTTCGGAATCTTCGTGAAGTCGTGCAGACCCCAATCCTTTTCCGCCTGCAGGAAAGGGCAGTGGTCCGTCGCGACCGTCGAGATATCGCCGCGCAACAGGCCCGCCCACAGCGCGTCGCGGGATTCCCTTCCTTTGATCGGCGGCGAACACACCCAGTTTCTTCCGTCCTCTCGCTTGTAGACCTCGTTTGTGAAGTGCAGGTACTGGGGACAGGTCTCCGCGAAGATCGGATAGCCCTCGTTTCTGGCCCTTGTGACCGCGTCCATGCCCTGCTTGTTCGCGAGGTGGACGATGTAGAGGGGCGCGTTCAAACTCTTGGCCCACGCGATGGCCCTCTCGTCGGCCTCGCCCTCGACGAATTCCGGCCGCGACAGATAATGATACCACGCCGAGGTCTTGCCCTCTTCGAGGAAGCGCTTCACGAACATGTTCACCATCTCGTTGTTCTCCGCGTGGACGGCTATCAGCGCGCCGATACGCCTTGCGCGTTCGAGTACCCTATAGAACACGCCGTCCGTAACGCCGAAATCATAGACCATGAACACCTTGAAACTCGGTACGCCGTATTTGACGCAGGTTTCGAGGCTGCCGAGCAGATCACCCTCGACATCCTTGACGCCCACGTGAAAGGCGTAGTCCACAGTCGCCTGCGGCGCGCAGATTTCCTCCCGCCGCTTCACCGTGTCCTCCATGCGCTCGCCGAAATCCTGCAGGGCGAAATCGAACACGGTGGTCGTGCCGCCGCAGGCCGCAGCGCGCGTTCCCGCCTCGTAGTCGTCGGCGGAGATCGTTCCGCCGAAAGGCATTGCGAGGTGCGTGTGGGCGTCTATGGCGCCGGGGAGTACGAGCTTGCCCGCGGCATCGACGAGCTTCGCGCCGGGCGCGGGCTTGATATCGACGCCCACCTGCGCGATCTTCCCGGCCCTGACCGCGACATCCGCCTTGAATGTGGCGTCGGATGTCACGACCTTCCCGTTTTTGATTAACAGATCCATGCTGTTCTCCTTTTTCGTTCCCGTCTAGCGCTCGGTGATCGCCGCTTCTTCCTCGTTGCTGATAAAGGAACCCGTTTCGCTCTTCATGAGAATAATGTATACGATAAGCCCGACGACGAAGCCGAAGATGTAACCGTTGGCGGCGATCCAAGAGAACGCCGCGTTGTTCGCGAGCAGGGTGCTGCCGAGCGTGGGCAGTATGAAACCGCAGACCCAAGCGATGATCGCGCGCACGTTCCAGCCGCCCTGATACCAATAGCGGCCCTCGGCGCCCTGATACAGCGCCATGACATCGACGTTCCGTTTCTTGATGATGTAATAGTCGGCGATGAAGATGGCCGCGATCGGCGCGAGAATGCCTCCGTATACGTTCAGCCAATCGAAGATATAGGCGCCGGGACCGCCGAAGATATGCCACGGCTGGTACGCGACAGCGATGATACAGGATATGATAACGCCCAGCGCGTAGGTGATGCGTTTCGGTGAGATATTTGAAAAACCGTTGGCCGGGGCAACCACGTTGGCCGCTATATCGGTCGTGATGGTGGCCACGAGGACGCCGACCGACACCACGAAAGTGAGGGCCGGATAGGGCAGATATTGGAGGGCGACCGTGGGATCGAAGATCGGGCTTCCGTCCTCGGCGATACGCGCCAAGGCGGTCGCCTGCGCGAAGAAAGCGCCGACGAAAGCGCAGATCGCCATCGCGAGGGGCATTCCGTAGAGTTGGCCGCGAAACTGCGCCTTTTGGTTGACGGCGTAGCGCGAGAAGTCCGGAATGTTCAGGGCCATCGTCGCCCAAAACGCGATGTTTGCCGTAAGCCCGCCGAGGAAAATGTAAATCAGTCCTCCGTTGCTGTTGACCGCGGCGTAGTTGGTCGTGGCCTGAATGACATCGCCGAAACCGAAGCCCTCACCGTGCGCGAGCAGCAGGGACCATATGAACAAACCGATCGTCAGGGCGATCAGCACGGGCGCGCTGATCGCTTCGAGCATGCGGATGGCCCGCGCGCCCCTTGCCGCGATCCAGCATACGAACGCGAGAAAGACGAAGAAGCCGATGTACTGCGCGGAGCCGAGGTCCCGAAAAGACGGCACGAATACCGCGACGAGCGAAACGACCGCCGCGCCGCCGATCCATGACTGGATCGCGTTCCAACCGCAGGCGGTGACCGCCCTGGAGAGCGCCGGTATGTGGGCGCCCACAATGCCGAAAGTCATGCGCGCGAACACGGGGAAAGGGATACCGTACTTCGTGCCGGCGTGTGAATTCAACTGGATGGGAATCAGCACGATGATGTTGCCGAGCGCGACGTTGAGTACGGCCAGCCACGGGGAAAGCCCGAGCCCGACGAGGGACGAGGCCATTGCGAAAGACGGAAGGCAGACGGACATGCCGATCCAGAGGGCGGCGATGTGGTAGGTACTCCAGTTTCTTTCGGACAGCGAAGTCGGCGCCAAGTCCTTGTTGTAATACTTGGAATCGATCAACTCCGCGCGGGCCGCGTCCGTTAACTCATACAGACCGCTGCGTTCTTTCTGTGTGCATTTGGACATGCGATACCTCCTTTGTACAATACTGTTTAAATGGTTCGGAATGAACCGTTTATAATGGCAATTAATATTATACAGTACACAAAGGTGGAAAGGCAAACAGAAATAAAATCAATTAAAGGATAATAATGGAACAATAGGGGCTTAAAGCGCTTCGCCGAAAGGCGCGGCCTCAGCCCTCGTTTGTTTTTCGCGCAAGGGGGGGGGTAATGCCCTCGAACAACACCTTGAAAAAGGCTTCATCGGGGTCCTCGGATTCGGGAAAGCGGAAAGGCAGGTCGAGAAACGGCGCGCTGCAGGAACAGGCCGCGAAGAGGTTGAAAGCGCCGATCATGCAGGCGGCCGTCGTGAGGGGGTCCGTCTCGCGAAATTCGCCGCGCGCCGTTCCCTCACGCAAGAGGTCGCCGAACACGCGGAACTTGAAAGTGATGATCCTGTGCGCGGCGGAGGCGATCGTCGCGTTGCCTATGAGTTCGGCGTGCAACAGGAGTTTGGGCAAAAGCTCACGCCCTTTTGTGAAATCGGAGAGGAAATCCATCTCCATGCGCATAAAGCTGCGGATACGCGACGCGCAGGAGGCATTCTTGTCGAGGCGTTCCTCAAAGGCGAGGTAGGGGCGTATCACCTTTGTGTGCAGGAGTTCGTCGAACAAGGCCTCCTTGCTCGTGAAATACTCGTACAGCGTCGCTTTTGCGAGGCCGGCGCGCGCGGCGATCTCCGACATCTTCGCGTTCGTGTAGCCGTTCACGAGAAATGTATCGAAAGCCGCCTCGAATATCCGTTCCTTTTTCTGTGTCCTGCCGTCCTCCATCCTTGCCTCCGAAAATCCTACGCGCGGAGCATACCGGCCGCTTCCAGCCTCTCGCGCTTCGCGGCGCGCTTTGCGGCGCGTTTTTGCTTGAAGCGTTCGCTGCGGTCGTCCACGATGGTGTAGATCACCGGCACGATTACCAGCGTGATAACCGTGGAGAAGAGCAGCCCGCCTATGACCGTAATGCCCATCGGCGCCTGCAACTCCGCGCCCGAGCCGAGTCCGAGCGAGAGCGGCAGGAGTCCGAGACAGGTGGTCAACCCCGTCATGAGGATGGGTCTGAGCCTGAACCGGCCCGCGTTCACGATGGCCTCCTCCCGCGAATCGTAGACGGCCTTGTTTTGATTGATAAAGTCTATCAGCAGTATGGAATTGTTCACGACGATGCCCGACAGCATGATGATGCCGAGGAAAGCCACGAGGGACAGCGGCGTGTCTGTGATGAACAGCGCGAGGAAAGCGCCGGTCAGCGCGAAAGGTATGGCCAGCATGATGATGAGGGGCTGTATCAGCGATTCAAACTGCGAGGCGAGGATCATGAAGATGATCAGTATCGCCAGAAGCAACGCGTAGAACAGGCTCGTGAAAGATTCGACCATCTCCTCCGTTTCGCCCCCGATCCGCCACGTGTAGCCCTCGGGCATAAGGTAGGCCGAGAGCGTGCTTTCCACGTCGGCGGACACCGACTGCAGATCGCGGCCCGTCACGCCCGCGGATATCGTCGCCGTCCGGACCTGATCCTCCCGGTCTATCTGCGCCGGTGAGTTGTCGTACACCACGTCGGCGATTTCGCCCACCGTCACCGTCTGCCCCGTGGGCGCGGTCAATTCTATTTGCAGCATATTCTCGACGGAACCGCCGTATTCCCCGTTCAGGGAAAGCACGACATCCGTTTCCTCGCCGTCGGACTTGAGCGTCGTGGCCGTCGTGCCCGAGAGGGCCGCGCGCAGCGACTGCGCGAGTTGGTAGGCCGTGAGTCCGTAGACGGCCGCGCTGCGGCGGTTGATATAGACCCGTATTTCGGGATTGCCGTCCTCCATGCTGTTTTCCACGTTCATCGTGCCCGGGACGGCGCGGAGGATATCCTCAAAATCGGTCGATATCCGGCGCAGCATATCGAGATCGTCGCCCTGCACGGATACGGAGATCGGATTGCCGCCCAGGGACATGCTCATGGACGAGGTTTCCGTCACCGTCACCTGCGCGCCGACGACACCGCTGAGGTCCTCCGCGATCTGCCGCACGATCTCGGAGGTGCTTTTCTCCCGGTCCTTCTTGTCCGTCAGGTTCACGGTAATGCTTGCCGTGTTTGCGCCGCTCTCGCCGAACAGCCCGCCGCCGCCGATTTGGGTGGCGCTGCCGGTCAATTCGGGGACCTCTGCGGACACGTAGGCTTCGATCTCGGAAACGATGCGATCCGCGTCGGCGATCGTCGTTCCGTAGGGCATTTCCACATCTATGCTCAGGCTGCCCTCGTCGCTGGTGGGCAGGAGGACGCCGCCGACCATGCCGATCAGCGCGGCGGAGAGCAGGAGCAGGGCGAGCGCGCCCGCGATGATACGCTTCCTGTGCGACAGCGCGTAGCGCAAAAGGTGCGTATAAGCCTCGGTGAGGGCGCGGATTCCCTTCTCGAACACGGGCAGAACGGGCATTTTGCGAACGCGCCCGCGCCACAGGAAGGTATCGCCGATGTTTTCCGTGCGCATGAGCCGCGAACACAGCATCGGCACGACGGTCAGCGCCACGAGCAGGGAGCAGAGCAGCGCAAAGCCTATCGTATAGGAAAATTCCTTGAAGATCATGGATGAGATGCCCTCCACGAACACGATGGGCAGGAATACGGCGATCTTCGTCATGGTGGCCGCGAACACGGGCATTGTGACCTCGCGCGCGCCGCGGATCGACGCGTCGGGGGCGGATGTTCCGTCGCTTCGCAATCTGTAAATATTTTCCATTACAACGATGGAATCGTCCACGAGCATACCGATCCCGACGGCCAGCCCCGAGAGGGAGAGTATGTTCATCGTGATACCCGTGAAGTACATCAAGATGAAAGTGGCGATGATCGAGGTGGGTATGGATATGGCGATGATCATCGTGGAGGCCCAGTTGCGCAGGAATACGAAACAGACGATGATCGCGAGCAGACAGCCCATGATCGCGGTTTCCGCCACGTTGCGGATCGATCGGTTGATGAAGTCCGCCTGATCCATGGAGATCGAGAAATGCAGGTCCGGGCGCGCGGCGGAGAGCTTGTCGAGCGCCTTGTGGATATCCCGCGAAACGGCCACCGTGTTGGAAACGGTCTGCTTCGTCACGCTGATACCGATCGCGGGCGCGCCGTTCACGCGGCCGACGGAAGTGGACTCTTTTTCCCGCTGCTCTATCTTGCCGAGGTCGCGCAGGTAGATCACCTCCCGCGTCGGCAATGTGATCGGAAGCTCGGCCAGTTCCTCTACGGACGAAAATTCGCCCATCGTGCGCACGATGAGCTTGCGGCCGCCGCGCGTCACGTCGCCGCTGGGCATCGCGATGTTCTCGGCCGCCAATATCTGCGCGATCTGCGAGAGCGTCAGGTGATATCCGGCCAAACGTTCCTGATTGATCTCGATGCCGATCTCGTTTTCGCGGCCGCCGAAAGCGGAGACCGAAGCCACGCCCTCCGTGCGCTCGATCGCGGGCAGCACCTCGTCGTCCACGATCTGCTGCAGTTCGGTGAGGGGCAGATCGCTCGACGCGTAGATCACGGAAACGGGCATCATATCCGGGTCCATCGCGATGATCATGGGGTCCGTCGCGTCGTCGGGCAGGTAGCCGCTGATCAAATCCACGGCCTCGCGCAGGTTCAGACACGCGAAGTTCATATCCGTGCCGGCCTCAAACTCCGCCATGATAATGGCCATGCTGTCCATGGACATGGACGACATGCTTTTGATACTCTCAACCGTCGCCACCTGCTGTTCGATGGGCCGCGTGAGCATGGTTTCGATCTCCGTCGGGGCGGCGTTCGGATATTGGACGACAACGATCGCGTAGGGCAATTCTATCTTGGGAAAGAGATCGATGGACAGTCGCGAGAAAGAGATGGCGCCGAGTACGACGATGATCAGCATGAGCATGATCGTGGTAACGGGGCGTTTTACGGCTATTTTTGAAAAGCTCACATTTACCTCTTTTCTTTTGGTTCTTCACTTATTCGACGATGTTGACCTTGGATGCGGTGTTGAGGTAGAACTGCCCCTCCGTGACGACGCGGTCGCCCGCCGCAAGGCCGCTCTTGATCTCCGTGAGTTCGCCGTTGTCCACGCCCGCGACCACATCGTTCAGCACGACGCGGTTTTCGGCGTCTAGGCTGATCACGATCCGGCGGCCCGCGCGGGGGAATACGGCCGCCGAGGGTACGGCGAGTACGCCCTCCGCCCGGTCCGCCGTGATCGTAACCTCGGCAAACATGCCGGGTTTTACGGCCTCGCCCGGGTTTTCGAGGGTGATGACGACCGGGTAGGTGAGGGAACCCGTCGCGGGCGCGGGCGCGAGCGCCGTTACGGTCCCGCTGAAAGATTCGTCCTCCGAAACGGATTTCACCCGTACATCGACCGTATCGCCGATCTTGACCTTGTTGATCATATTCTCGGAAAGTCCGGTATTGATTTCAAGCTTGTCGATATTGGAGATCGTTACGGCGGGTGAGGTCTGCGAAGCCATGCCGCCGACGCTTACGTTCACGGAGGTGATGTGGCCGCCGATGGGCGCCGTGACGACGGCGTTTGCGATGGCGTCTCCCGCGGCCGCGTAGGATTCCCGCGCCATGTTGAACGCGGACTGCGCCTGCTCGTACATCTGGAGCGCGACCGCGCCCTCCTCGTAGAGCGTCCGTATCCGTTCCAGATTCGTCACGGCGTCGTCGTAGGCGATCTTCGCCTGATTGACGCTCGTCGCCAACTGGTCCCTGTCTATTTCAAACAGGCGGTCGCCCTTGTTCACCCGTTTGCCGAGTTCCGCGTAGACCCGCGTGACCTCGCCCGGCAACTTGGGGATCACGACGGCTTCCTCCGTCGCCTCGAGCCGGCCGGTCAGGATCAGGTTGCTGTTGATATCCGCAATGACGGCGTTTGCGACGCGGACGTTGATCGCAGCTTCCTCCGCCACCTCCTGCGGCGTGAGCCTGTCCGTCACGATACGAAAGCCCGCGATCGCGAGCAGGGCTATTATGAATACGGAGAGTATCCATTTGAGCGCCCGCCCCACGCGTCTGCGCGACTTCGCGTTTTCTTTTGCCGTATGCTCCTGTGTCGCCGCCGCGTTTTCCGCCGGTTCCGGGCCGTTTGTGTTTTCCTTGTGCATACTCGTTGCCTTTCTCCTTTATGTGTGATACTATAAATAGACGGTCGTATTGTGCGGGCGGCGGACAGGGGTCTGCCGCACCCTCTGCGCCGGGGTTCGTAAAATCGCAATATCGGCTGAATTCCATGCCGACCCGTCGGTCGGCAAGTATAAGTTTATCGTCGATACCGGTATATGTCAAGTATCTTTTTATAATTTTATGAAAACCTTATCAAAGAAGAATTGCGCGGTCGTACTCGATATACTGCGTGCGGCCTATCCGGAGGCCGGTTGCGCTCTGGTCCACGAAAACAGCTTCGAGCTACTCGTCAAGGTGGTTCTGTCCGCCCAGACGACGGACAAGGGCGTCAACGCCGTTTCATCGGAACTCTTCGGGCGCTATAAGGACGCTGCGGCGCTGGCGGAAGCGGACGAGGAGGACCTTTGGCGCATTCTGCGGAGGATCGGCATGTACAAGACGAAAGCGAAGAATATTAAGGCGCTCGCCGCAAAGCTTTTGTCCGCGCACGGCGGCGTTGTGCCGGACGATTACGATGCGCTCATCGCCCTGCCGGGCGTCGGGCGAAAGACCGCCAACGTCGTTTTGGCCGTCGGCTTCGGCCGGCAGCGTATCGCCGTCGATACCCACGTGTTTCGTGTCGCCAACCGTATCGGGCTGTGCGACGAGAAGGATGTGCTGCGGACGGAACTGACCCTGATGCAAAGACTGCCCGCCGATCGGTGGACGTAGGCGCATCACAGTCTGATATTTCACGGACGCCGTTGCTGTCACGCGCGGCGGCCCTCCTGTGAGATATGCCCGGCGCGCGGCCTTTGCGTCTGCGCGGCGCGGATGTCCGTTCTTCAAAAAGGTCCGGCGGAGGCGTAGAAACGCATGAACGAGGATATGCTGAAAGAATTTATAAGCGACCCGGCCCTCGCCGCCACCGTTTCCGAGACGGATGCCCTGCGTAAGGACTTGGTCGGGATGCGCATATTCGACGCGCCGATCTTCGCGATCGCCGCAGCGGACGATCCGCTGTTCTTGCGGCTCAAGAGCGACGCATCGGTGGGCGCGCATCACCTCTTGCCCGCCGACTGGACGCCGGGAGCGCGCTTCGTCCTCTCCGTGTTTTTCCCGTTCGCAAAGCGGGTGCGGGCCGCCAACGCCGCCGCGGATCGCATACCCGCCGCGGAATGGCTTCACGGGCGTATCGAGGGGCAAAAATGCATATCCGCCGTATTCGCCGCCGCCGCGGAGGTTTTGCGCCGCGCGGGTTTTTCGGCCGTTGTCCCCGCACTGGACGCGCGGTTTCGCTCGGAGGGCTTCACGAGCAACTGGTCCGAGCGCCACGTCGCTTTCGTCTGCGGCCTCGGAACTTTCGGGCTTTCGAGGGGGCTGATCACGGAGAAGGGCATCGCCGGCAGATTCGCGAGCCTCGTCACGGATATGGCGCTCTCGCCGACGCGCAGGGAATACGAGGATCTGTACGAGTATTGCGTCTTTTGCGGGCTTTGCGCGAAGCGCTGCCCCGCAGAGGCCATCGATCCCGAAACCGGCAAGGCGCACGCGCCCTGTTTCACGTTTTTGGAGGAAACGCGGGCGCGGTTTTCACCGCGCTACGGCTGCGGCAAATGTCAGGCGGGCGTGCCGTGCGAATGCGGCATTCCCGCAAGGGGAGCGCGGTCGTGACGGTTGGGGTGGTGTTCAGCCGAGTGGCGGGCGTATTCGCGATGGTCCTCCTCGGCTTTATCGCGAACAGGGTCGGCTGGCTGCCGTCCGAATCCGGCAAATACCTCTCCAAGATCGTGATCAACATAGCGGCGCCCTGCGCCGTGCTGCATTCCATGAGCGCGCAGGAAATGCGCGGCGACGCCTTTTCCTTGGTAATAGAAATTATTTCCGTATCGTTTGCCATGTTCCTGTTCTCCGCCCTGTGCGCCCTCCCCATCGTCGCCCTGCTGCGCGTCCGGAAAGAGGACAGGGGCGTCTATCGCAGCTTTGTTATCTTCTCAAACAACGGCTTCATGGGTTTTCCCGTCGTGCTGGCCGTATTCGGCTCGACCGGTCTTTTTTACATCATCCTCTCGAACATGGCCGCCATCCTTTTGCAATATACCCTGTGCATTGCGCTGATCAAACGGGACGCAGCCGCGCTTTCACGGAGCAAGCCGCGAAAGGAGTCCGTGAAGAACCGTCTGAAAGCGGTGTTCGACGTTCCGCTCGACGCGGCTTTGGTCAGTTTGGCGATATTCCTGCTGCGGATACCCGTACACGAGGGTTTGCAGGATATATTTTCCTCCGTCGGCGCCATGATGGCCCCGCTTTCCATGATTATCATCGGAATACAGCTCGCGCAGAGCAAAATTCGGGACGCCTTGCTGAATCCGCGGCTCGTCGTCATATCCGTCGTGCGGCTTGCGCTCATGCCGTTTCTTATGTTTCTTATTTTGGAATTTATAAACATAGATTCCCTGGTCCGTTGCGTGATCATACTGTCGTTCGCCATGCCCTGCGCGGCGCTTCCCGTGGTCTTTGCGCAGGAGTACGGCGCCAACGCGAAACTCGCGGCGGAGGGGGCTTTTCTGAGTACGCTGTTTTCCATGGCCTGCTTGCCGATTGCCTGTATACTTTTGACGCTGCATGTATTATAATAATAAATGGATTTTGAGTTTTGGGCGAAGCGCGTCGGCGCTTTGCGTTCGGGAAGGAAAGTATATTGTTGCTGCGGCGAGGAAAGTGAGGAATCGCGATGCCATCTCCCCCCGACAGGATAGCGTTCACGGTTTTCGGCATAGATATCATGTGGTACGGTATACTTGTCACTTTTGCCATCGCCACGGGCGTTTTCATCGTATGTTTTCGCGCGTGGAAGCATGATCACACGGCCGACACGGTCATCAATTTCATGCTCTTTTGCGTGCCTGCGGGCTTGATCGGCGCGCGCCTGTATTATGTGCTTTTCAATCTCGACGATTTCTCCGGCAATCCCATGCAGATATTCAACACGCGGGCGGGCGGGCTTGCGATACACGGCGCCTTGCTGCTCGGCCTCCTGATGGCGATAATACTCTTTCGGGTTTGGAACATCGCCCCCCTGAACGCGCTCGATCTCGCGGCGCCGGGCTTTGCGGCGGCACAGGCCATCGGCCGCTGGGGGAATTACTTCAACCAAGAGGCGTACGGCGGACCGACGGATTTGCCTTGGGGTCTCATTGTGAACGGCCGGACCGTGCATCCCACCTTTCTTTATGAATCGCTGTGGTGCTTTCTGCTGTTCCTGTTGCTGATCCGCGTGGACAACCGCAGGCGCTTCGAGGGACAGACCTTTCTGCTTTACTGTATTCTGTATTCCCTTGAACGTTTCTTTGTGGAGGGGCTTAGGACGGACAGCCTGATGCTGTTCGACACTTTCAGGCAGGCACAGGTGCTGAGCGCGGCGGTGTTCGTGATCTGCGGCATCGCCTATCTGTATCTGCGGCGGCGGGAGAAGTATCGGGGCCGCTTGTTCTATTGATCGATACGCGACATATGTTATTGTTCGGCGGATGGCAGAGGCATCTTTCATGAAACTTGGTATAGTGGGACTTCCGAACGTCGGGAAGAGTACGCTTTTCAACGCGATCACAAAGGCCGGCGCGGAGGCGGCGAATTACCCGTTCTGCACGATAGACCCAAACGTCGGCGTTGTGACCGTGCCGGATGAACGGCTGCGGGTTTTGCACGAGATATACAAGTCGAAAAAGACGGTATACACGACGATAGAATTCTGCGATATCGCGGGACTTGTCAAGGGCGCGCACAGGGGCGAGGGCCTCGGCAACAAATTCCTCGGACACATAAGGGAGGCGGAAGCCGTTGTCCACGTCGTACGCTGTTTCGAGGACGCGGATGTCGTCCACGTCGATGGGCGGATCGATCCCCTGTCCGACATCGAAACGATCAATCTGGAATTGATTCTCTCCGATATGGACTTGCTGGAACGGCGGGTGCAGCGGACGCGCAAGGCCCTGAAAGGCGACAGGTCCTTGCAGGCGGAACTCGACACACTCACGCGGATCGGCGAAACGCTGGAGGCGGGGAGACCGGCGCGGACGGCGGCGCTCTCGGAAGAGGAGAAAGCTTTCGCAAAGGAACTCGGTCTGCTCTCTTTCAAACCCGTTATCTACGCGGCCAACGTTTCCGAGGCGGAGGCGGGCGGCGACACGGACGGCCCCCTGCTTCGGCGCGTCGCGGACTTCGCCGCGTCCGAGGGTTCGGAGGTCGTGGCTCTGTGCGCGAAGCTGGAATCCGAACTCGCGGAACTGGACGATACGGAAAAGGTCCCTTTCCTTGCGGAACTCGGCATAAAGGAATCGGGACTCGATCGTCTGATAAAAAGCTCGTATCGTCTGCTCGATCTGATATCTTTCCTCACGGCGGGCGAACCGGAGGTCCGCGCCTGGACGATCCGTCGCGGCGCGAAAGCGCCGCAGGCCGCGGGCCGCATCCATACGGATTTCGAGCGGGGCTTCATACGCGCCGAAACCATAGCCTACGATAAGCTGATCGAATGCGGCGGCAATCCCGCGCGCGCGCGGGAAAAGGGCCTGATTCGCGCGGAGGGCAAGGATTACGTGGTGCGGGACGGGGATATCATGCACTTCCTGTTCAATGTATAAATTACCATAAATGAAATATCGCCGCCGCCGCGAAAACCCGCCGGCTTCCGCGGCGGCGGCAAAGAAACAGTGGGAGTTTTGAGATGAGAATAAAGAGAGGATTCCCCGCCGCGCCCGCAGTCGCCTTTCTCTTGGCCGTCGCGCTCGCGTTTTCGCAGACCGTCGCCGTCTCCGGCGCCGTTTATGAGCGGCGGTTTTCGTATTTTCCGCAGGAATCCGTGACCGTGCGCATAGACGGATCGCGCTTTTTCGTGGAGAATCTGCCTGCGCGCGCGGATTTCGATTACGGCTGCATAGAGTTTTTCACCCCGACCGGGAAGAGCGTAAAAGAGGAATGGACAGTCCGTTCGGACGACGCCGATATGAGCGTCGATATGTCGGGCCTCTCCGACGGTCTGTATACGGCGACCTTTTACCGGTCGTCCGAGCTGTGGTCAACCTATACGAGCTATTTTTCGGACAACGATGTGCAGCTTCGCGTGCAAAACGGCGAGGCTTCGCTCGTCACGCCCATCATGTACGAACGCAACGAGCGCTTCCACAATGCGGGACGCAAAGATATCGCGGCGTTGTCCGCCTATCTCGGACCCACATACGAAATACAGAGCGACGATCCCGCCGTCCGCTCGCTCGCGGCCGCGCTCACGGAGGGGCTTGCGGACGATTACGACAAGGCGCTGGCGATCCACGATTGGGTCGCGGGCAATATCTACTATGACCACGACGAGGCTGCGGCGGGGACGGGAACGCGCTACGAGGGTAAGACGGCCCTCGGCGCGCTACGCCTCGGACGCGCCGTCTGCGAGGGCTACGCCAAGATGACGGCGGCCCTGCTTCGCGCGGCCGGCATCCCCGCAAAATTCGTGTATGGCTACGCCCTCGGCATAGACGGCAACGAATGGCCGTCCGACACGCCCGAGGACGCGCTCGGACCGGACGATTCAAACCACGCGTGGAACGAGGCTTTCATCGACGGCAGGTGGGTGATCATCGACGCGACTTGGGACAGCGGCAACCACTACGAGCAGGGCCGTAAGACGGCGAGCGACGGCGTCCTGACCCATCGTTATTTCGACGCCGCACTTGAGGCTTTTGCCGCGGATCACGCCACGACGGACCCCGAATGGGAACTTTGGTGGCTGCCGTCCGCCGCGCCCGTGCCGGCGGGTTCCTTTGCGGGAAGTGTGTTCGTGGACGGCGTTTTGACGGTGTCCGGCGTTTACAACATAGACGGCAGCAATTATTTTAAGCTGCGCGACCTCGCGTCGATGCTGGCGAACTCGGACCTTGCGTTCGGCGTCGGATGGGACGAGGCGAGCAAGACGGTGTCGATACGCACGGATGAGCCGTATGCACCGGAGGGAACGGAACTCGCCGGCGGCGCGGGGACAAATGGAATGGCAGTGTTGCCCGAAATGACGGTAGAGATAGACGGCAAGGCAGTCTATTTGGAAGTTTACAACATAAACGGAAGTAATTATTTTAAGCTGCGCGACATGGCCGCGCGCATCGGGTTTTCTGTGGATTACGACGCGACCGCGAGGACTGTTTTGATCCGCACGGAAACCGCGGTGCCTGCGCAGACATCCGAGCAAGCGCCGCGGACGTAAAAAACGCTTCGCGTAGGGGCGGGCGGCTTCCGAATTTTCGCGGCGGCTTTTCAGTGGGACGAGGTATCGCAAAACGGATAATACAATGCAGGCGGACAGGGATTTCTTTGGGGCTGAGGCGCGGACAAAGGGGACCGGATTTTTTGAGCGCGTGTATGCTGTGATTGCGCGCGTACCCTATGGCGGGGTTGTTTCATACGGGCAGATCGCGCGCCTTCTGGGTAATCCGCGCGCGGCGCGTCAGGTCGGATGGGCCCTCGCCGCCTGTCCCGATCATCTGCCGTGGCAGCGCGTTGTGACGGCCGACGGTACCGTGACGGGCGGGATCTGCGCCGATATGCGCAGGGCCTTGCTCGCGTCCGAGGGCATTCCTTTCCTGCCGGACGGTCGCGTGGATATGGATGTCTGCCGGATACCGGACGACCTGCTCTTCGCGGCGTGCGATACGGCGGTGGATCGACGCTGACGCCGCGCGGCGTCTGCCGATCTCGGCGACTTACGCGTCTCCTTGATCAGCCGGCCCCGGTTCTGTTTCCCTCGCATGACGCTTCGTCGCTTTGCTTTTCGGCACGTAGCATTTTCTTCAGTTTTTCCCGTACGGCATCCAAATTACCGTCGGTCAGAACGGGGATCAGCCGGTTGATTTCCGCGAGAGGCCGGTCCCACCATTTGAACGCCAAGAGCAACGCGATCAGTTCATCGTCGAAGCGTTTTCGCAACAGACGGGCCGGATTTCCCGCCACGACGGAGTAGGGTTCGACATCGCGGCCGACGGTGCTGTCCGCGCCGACAATGGCGCCGCTACCGATATGCACGCCGGGCAGGACGGTCGAATACTGCCCGATCCATACGTCGTTTCCTATGACCGTATCCCCTTTGAGCGGCATTTCCGCGAGGGGCGGTATGGGCTTGCGGAAGCCCTCAAAGATGTAAAAGGGAAATGTGGTGATCGCGTTCATCTGATGGTTGGCTCCGTTCATCATGAATTCGACGCCCGTTGCGATCTGACAGAACTTCCCTATGATGAGCCGGTCTCCGTAAAAATCGTAGTGATGCGTCACATGGCTTTCAAAATCCGCACCGCTGAAATACGTGAAATCGCCGACGATGATGTTCTTGCGCTTGATCGTGGGCTTGACATATGTGACCGTATCCAATCCGGGCACGGGGAAAATCACATTCGGGTCGGGTATTCCGTTCTCCGTCATCGCGTATGAACTCCTTTTGTTTTCTTCTTCCTTGATTAACAGCAGGTCTACGGTTATTATACCGGTAAGCGCCGAGGGTTTCAATCGAAAGCGCAAGAGTTGTGTTTGACAAGGCGGGATAATGGTATATATCGGACCGGACGGGCGTTTCACGGGGGCGGTCGTTATGCCGACGAGATTCGCGCGGCGGCTTTGTGCGCCGCGCCGGAGGAGATCATGTATTTATACTTGCGCGAATCGGAAAAAAAGACGGAGGCGACGGAATTTTTCAAGGCGGCCTTTCTCGATTACAACGCGCGCGCGCGGTTGGGTTTGTCACGGCAAGAGGCGGAAACCGCGTCGCGCGCGCTCGGTCCTTACGGTAAACCCGGCTTCGTCGATATCCCCGCGCATTTTTCTATATCGCATTCGGGGCGTTTTCTCGTTTGCATTTTTTCCGACGCGGAGGTGGGACTCGATGCGGAGGATCTCGCCATGCGACGTGCGCAGGACGCGCGACGCATGGCGAACGGCGCGGCGGAGGATGATGTCTGCGCACGCTACCTTAGGATTGCCCGCCGCTGCTTCCGTGCGGATGAGCGGCGCGTCGTGCTGGAAGCGGCCGACCGAGGCTACGATGCGCTTACGGCGCTTTTTTTTCTGATCTGGACGAGAAAGGAAGCCTATGTGAAATATACGGGGCGCGGTCTCGGTGCCGGCTTGGGCGGTTTTTCCGTTTTGGACAGCGGCCTCGGCGTGTTCTTCGGCGTTGCGCATACGCGGCCCGCGCTCGCGTTGTCCTATTGCTGCGGAGCGGAGCGGGCGATCGAGGAAGCAATCTTCCTGTAAGGCTTTCCCTCGGAAACGTCCGTATCCTCGAACAAGTATGTATCCTCTTCGTTTACGGAAGTATCCTGCTGCGCCTTTTGTTTGTCGGAACGTTTGAATTGTTACCGTTTCACCTTATATTTTCGATTTTTATTCGCACCTGTCGCTATGACTGTACCTTCGGCGACAAGCCCCGACAGTACACGGCGAGCGGTCGGAGCGGAGCGGTTGAGAATCTTTGCCGCTTCTGCGGCGGTCACTTCACCGTTTCTTCGCAGGTGGGTCAATAAAGCATTGTGCGAATTTTTATCGCTCATTTGTGCGTTATTGCCCATTTTATCGCTCATTTGTAACTTATCGCTCACTTTATCGCTCATTTTATCGCTCATTTGTGGTTTATCGCTCATCTTGTTGCGCTTTTTATGGGTTGACTGTGTTTTGTCGCTCATTTTGTCGTTTAGTTCATAGTACATCTGCACTGTGTCGTTCAGTTGATAGATCGTTTTTTCGTTATCGCTCACGTTATAGCTTATCTGCGCGTTCTCTCTCACGAAATTTCCGGAGGAAACGAGGGGTACGATTGTCCTGAATACGTCACCCTCTATAAGTTCCGGCTCTCCGCCGGAGTAAATCTTAGTGTATTTGTATAGGTTCCTCACGCCGGAACCGAGCGTATCGGCATAACCGATATTTACGAAAAAGTTTGCTATCAGCGGGTTTTTGGGTTGTGGCATGAATGTTTCCGCGTCGAGTTTGCCCGGATATTTCGGCAAGCATCTGTTATCGGTCACGATACGGTCGCGCTCGATTATGACTCTCGCAGGCGCAGCGCTTGTGAACTCACGATGCGCGAGCGTATTGCTCACAAGTTCGCGCGCAATCTTGGAGCGAACGCTTACTGATTGCACGCCTTCGATAAAGAATTTATCAAGCGTATGTTTTTCGATGAAGTCCATAATTCGGTCAAACGCCTCGATAAGGTTGCAGGACACGCGCAAGCGGTCGTCGTAACGGTCGAGATTGTCGCGCCGGAGTATGCAATCGGTGACATAACCGGGCAGACAGGAACGTATCACTTCTTCGCGTCCGAACAGCAGTATAGCCGCGAGCGTATAGCCTGCATTTCCGGTTGCAATGTCGGTTTTGTATAGTCCCGTACTCCGAATAATCTCTTTGGCCGTCATTTTCGCCCACGGATGCCGCTCGTTTCGTGAAAGAGCGAGTTGCGTGACAATCGGAATGAGTTTGTCAAGCAGCAAATCCTTGTCTTTCGCATATGGAAATACCTTGCTTTCGGTTGATATACCGCGCTTTCTGTCATTCATCATCGCAACAAACTCAGAGTTGCGCGTGATATCAACGTCACCGTCGGCGCTGCGATCGAAGATTTTTCCGCCGAACATCACAAGCTGCGTCGCGAGCGGAACATAGCACCACAGTACAATTTTTCCGTCCGTCTCTGTTTCTTCAAGCGCGATAAAGAGTGTCGGCGAGAACCTTTGCGGATTGTTCAGCGCGTTGGCAAAATCCCTCTTTATCTGTTTCACGGCCTCCGGCGCGACGCCGCTGACCGTGCCGTCGTTCTCGATTCCGAGCAAAATATGTCCGCCGTATCTGTTGGAAAACGAGCATACGGTTTCATAGATGCTTTTCGGCAGTTCGTTTGTGCAACGCTTGAACTCCACCGTCAAGCCCTCGCCGTCGCGGATAAGCTGTTGCAGTTTGGTCGGCATTTCATAAGCCTCTCGCAATTTCCGGGAATTTATCGAATGACCGGACGAATATAATTGTGTTTTTTAACAATAAAGTATTATTAATTCAATGCGGTGTTCTGCGGTTTTGTTGCGGGGTGGTTTATTCCCCGTTCACAAGCGCATACACCCGATACAGCAACACCGCCGCCTCCGCGCGGGTGGCGTTTCCCCGCGGGTTGACGCGGTCGCTCGGATCGCCGACGATGAGTCCGCCGGCCGCGAGCGCAGAAACGGCGTCTTTCGCGTAAGCGGCGATATCCGCGTCGTCGGCGAAGCGTTTCGGATTCGCGGAATCGGACGCGGGCACCGTATCCGCGTATTGCAACGCGCGATAAATCAGCGTAAACATATCCTGCCGCGTAATGCTCGACAACGGCAGGCACAACCCGCCGCCCACGCCGGCCACAAGCCCGGCTTTCTGCCCGGCGCCCAGCGTGAAGTAATAATACAGGTTGGGATCGATGTCGGTGAAAGTCGTTCCCACGCGGCCCGTTTTATCCTCCAGAGCAAGCGCTTTCACGAGGTAGTGGATGAAATCACCGCGCGTGATGGGCAGAAGCGGCTCATACAGGGCCGGACCGCCGGCATCCGCCACGCCTCTGCGCACCAGATCCTGAATCGCTTCCTCCGCCCATTTGACCGTATCGGCATCCAATACAGGCGCGGCGGATATGTTTTGATAAACGGGCAGGTAGGCGTCCTTCAGCATTCCGACGGAGGAGAAATGCCCCCAGTGTCCGCCGATGTCGCCGTTTGTTCCCTCTACTTTCCACGCCTCGTCTGTCTCGCTGAAGAACACTACCTCAACGTCGTTTTCCCGTGACCAAGCATATACGTCCTCGAAATACCGCCGGGCGTTCTCAATGCTCGGAACGGCCGCTCCCTCGGGGCTGCCCTCGGTCGGCCATCCGGTTTCGGAGATGATAAGTTGCCGCCCCTCGGCGACCGCAAGCACGCGTTCGTAGGTCTCTGACAGGTTGTGTGCCGCGTTTTCGGCCGGGACCTCGCTGAAAAACGGGTATATTGTACAAAGAATGACATCGCAGCTTTGCACCAGTTCGGGATGGTTCAAGAATACGGCGGATGTGTCTGAGGTTCCCACGGGGATATTCTTGTCCGCGATCCGCGCGCGCACGTAATTTATATACGAAATCAGCGTATCGGCCGAAAAATCGTTCCGATAGATCGTTTCCGACCCGACGACCGCGATGTCCGCGTAACCGCTGTTGGCAAGCGCGATCAGTTTGTCGAGTTCCGCATAAATCTGCGAATCCGTGGATTGCCCGTCAATCCAGCAGCCGGCGATGATACGCATATGGTATTCGTCTTTCGCGGGCCTATATATCTTTTCGAGTTCGCCCGACACCCCGAAGAATCGAATCGTGTCGGCGTAAGGGTAGATCAAATTCAGCTGCCAGCGCATTTGCTCGATCGGGACGGTGCTGTCCGTTTCGGGGGACAGGCCGTTCGTGTACGGCGAGTAGCACAGGGACAGTTTGTCGTTGTCCTTGGGATGCTTTTGCCGGGGAAACGCGGAAGCGGGGCGAGCCGCAGCTTCCGGGGACGCGGATTCGGGCGCCGCCGTCTGCCGCACATCGACGCGGCCGTTCGCATAGCGGTCTATCACCGCGCGGTCCGTCGCGGCGGCTTCCGTCCGTGAAATGTCGTCGTTGGGCGTAAAGCCTATTGGGATGAGATAGACGTACAGCCGTTCGGCTTGCAGGTCATTGCCGCCCGTGACGAAAGGGCAGCGAAAAAACCCGTTGTCGCCTAAGGAGACGCTTGGGTTTGCGAATGTGGGCTTGGGCCCCCAGATCTCCCCGCCGCGTGTAACCTCAAGAGCCATCGTGATGGCGTAATCGTCGAAATCTCCCGCTTCGCCCGCAAACCAAATGTGTCCGGCAAGCGCAGATCCCTGCCCGAGAGCCGGAACGGAATCGATGGCGATGCGGGGCTTTGCGGCGTCGTTTGCGCCCGCTGCGGGCTGCGCCGCGAGGAGTGCGGCGATCGGAACAATGCACAGCGCGATTGCGCAAAACAGGCTTTTCCTTGACATATCGGGCGCCTCCTTTGTTTTTTTCAACCGAGGTGTACTGCGCGCCGTGATTCAAAAAACGCTTACTTACCAAAAAGCGCGCGCAGACAAATCAAATCCCTGCTAAGCGTATTGTAGACCGTCCCGCCGCGGCTGTCAAGGGCTTAACGCGGCCCGGCGCTTTATGAGCGAAGAA
>JAITKU010000185.1 GCA_031278255.1 Eubacteriales Family XIII. Incertae Sedis bacterium
ACGACCGTTCCTGCCGAAAACAAAATCGATTACGACGCGGACTTCGGCCGATACTGCGATCATACGGTACTGAGGGCTTATACGCCGCAAGCAATCATTCGGAGATTCTGTGACGAGGCTAAGCGCTATAAGGCTGCGGCGGTATGCGTCAATCCCGTACATGTATCATTTGTGTGCATTCAACTCGCCGGCACGGGCATCAGAACATGTACTGTCATAGGCTTTCCTTTGGGTGCCAACAAACCGGTTATCAAAGCATTGGAAGCGGCCGAAGCGATCAAGGATGGTGCGGAAGAAGTGGATATGGTCATTAACATCGGCGCGGTCAGAGACAATAATCTGAAGCTTGTCTATGAAGATATTAAAGGCGTGGCGGAGGTTGCCAAGGGAAAAGCCGAAGTCAAGGTCATCATTGAAACGTGCTATCTCAACACAGAGGAAAAGATTAAAGCATGTTTGCTCTGCAAAATGGCCGGTGCGGACTATATCAAAACATCGACGGGTTTTGGCACCGATGGGGCGACTGTTGAAGATATATTGCTGATAAGGAGTGTTGTTGGGGACGGCATGAAGATCAAAGCGTCCACAGGCATTAATACAAGGGCCGACGCGGAGAAGATGATACGGGCGGGGGCAATCCGTCTGGGAACAAGCCGAACGCCGCAGATCGTAACAAACGATGAAACAATACAAGGCGTTTCATCCGAAAATCAGCCGCCTAAGTTTGTATGACGAACACGTGCTTCGTTCGTTGCGCTCTTTCCGCTTGTATGCCACGGGTTCCTCCGTCCGGTTCGCGGTGCCCCGGGCAGATAAAAAAAAGGCTGTCTCTAAATGAAAGAGGCAACCTCTTCGTTTGGAGACGGAAATGCGTATGTGAGACAAAACAGAAAGCCGGGCGGCGCTGCGGACAATGTCGATGGAAAAATCCGTCGAAAAGCAATCGGCCGAAATGCAGGAGAAAATGAAGAAGGAACTTCCGGGTTTGGCGGCGGGTGACGCGAAAGGGCCTCGTGACGATAGAGCGGGACGGCAACAACAAGTATGCGCGTCCCACGGACAAAGGGCGCGCGCCGGCGGAAAAGCCGCACCGGCGGCGGCGGATCGCCGGCGTCCGCATTCGGCGGCTGTTCCGGCAACGCCGTGCGGATTTTGTTTGACACGGGCGCGGATATGGATTAAAATAGAAATTGTCAAACGGCGGCGGCGGTATCCTGCGGGCCGCCCTCGTTCGCGCGGCCGGTATGTGCGGGGCCGCGCGGCGAACGCGCCTTTTTATTTTTGTTTGCGTGCGGGTTAGTATTGACTAACACGGGCGGAAGCGCCGTCGCGGTTTTGCGCGGGCCGGCGGCGGTCCGCAGATACGCAGAAAGGTTTATATGGATCAAGCGGAATTCCGAGGAAGTCTTATCGCCCTTTTTTTGACGATCGCGCTCGCCGCCGCGACGACGGCTTGTTCCGCTCCGCCGCGCGGGGACGGGGAGGGGGGGCGCGCGGAGGCTTTCACGCGCGCGCGCGCCGATTTGCTCGGCACGGTGATCACGATTTCCGTTTTTGACGCGGGTCCGAGCGACGCGGCCCTCGAAGCGCTTCTCGAACGATGTTTTCTTGCGATCGCGGATGTGGAGGCGCGCATGTCCGTAAATCGCGCGGACAGCGAGATATCCGCCGTCAACGGCGCGGCGGGCGACGGTCCCGTCGAGGTCTCCGCGGAACTCTACGCGATCTTGACGCGCGCGAAAGGCATAGCGGAACTGTCGGGCGGCGCTTTTGATCCCGCGATCGGTCCGATCACGGCGCTGTGGAAGCGCGACGGCGTATTCGCGCGCCTGCCTGCGGAGGATGAGATTCGGGCGCGGCTGCCCCTCGTGGATTACGAGGGCATCGAACTCGCGGCGCCGAACAGGGTGTCGCTCGCGGCGCGCGGCATGGCGCTCGATCTCGGCGGCATTGCCAAGGGTTACGCCTGCGACAGAGCCGTCGCCGCGCTGCGGGAGGGCGGGATCGAACACGCCGTTTTGGACTTCGGCGGCAACGTCTACGTCATGGGGACAAAGCCCGACGGCGCAAATTGGCGCGTCGGCATCCGTTTGCCCCTCATGAATGAGAGCGGCGTCGTGTGCGTCGTCGAGGCCGCGGAGATATCCGTAGTCACCTCGGGAGGCTACGAGCGATTTTTCGAGCAGGACGGCGCGGTCTACCATCATCTGCTGGACCCAAAAACGGGCCGGCCCGCGCACAGCGGCCTGCTGTCGGCAACCGTACTCGCGCTTTCCTCGACGGAGGCGGACGGACTCTCGACGGCCTGTTTTGTGCGCGGACCCGCGGAAGCCCTGCGCCTCCTTTCGGAAAGCGGCTGCGAGGGTATCCTCATAGACGAGGATCGCAGAATCTACGTTACGGACGGGATACGGGACGCGGTCCTTTTGACGGACGAACGTTTTTCATTGGAATGAACGCGGCGCGCGATGCGCGGGGCCGCACGGGTTTTCGGTCGTGTGATTTCGCGTATCGTCCGCGACGGAAAGGAGGCGGGGTTTTGCGCGCAAAAGCTTCGGTGTCCGAAAACGGCAAGGGTATACAGAGAAAGGGAGAGGTGGCGCTGATCGGCGTATTTTTGGCGTTCATTCTTGTGGTGGGCCTGCTCGAACGGATGATTCCGCTCGATTTCCTCGTGCCCGGCGCGCGGCTCGGCCTGTCCAACGTCGTCGTTTTGACCGCCGTCTATCTGTTTCGCTTTCGCGTCACCCTGCTTCTCGTCATACTGAAGTGCGCGCTTTTGTCCGCGCTGGCGGGCGGTCCAGCGTCCTTTCTGTACAGCATAAGCGGTTCTCTGCTCAGCCTCGCCGCAATGCAGCTTCTCGTTCGGGGCCTCGGCTCGCGCATCGGGCCGATCGGCGTCAGCGCGGTGGGCGCCGCCTGTCACAGCACGGGGCAGGTTTTAGCCGCCTGTGCTGTTATGGAAAATATAGGAATGATTACCTATCTGCCGCCCCTGCTTCTCATCAGCCTCGTCAGCGGCGTCTTGGTCGGCGTGATCGTGCGGCATACCGTCCCGCGTCTGCGGGCCTTTGAGCGGGCGGGTATGCGTCGATGAAACGCCTCGATGCGGCCGTCATAGCGATCCTCTTGGCGGTGAGCGTCGCGGCGACGGCGCTCCTGTCCGCGACGCGCGAGGCAACGGACGCGGGCGCGCTTTACGCGGAGGTCTATGCGGACGGCGTGCTGACGCGGACCTTGCCGCTCTCCGCGGACGCAGACCGGCTTGTGACCACGAGCCGGGGTTACAACCGCATTGTCGTTGCGGACGGCGGCATTTGCGTTTCGGAGGCCGACTGCGCTTCACAGACCTGCGTACACAGCGGGATCAAGCGCTTGCCCGGCGATACGATCGCCTGTCTGCCGCATCGCCTGATCATAAGGATAAGGGGCGGGGATGCGCCCTACGACGCGATTGCCTACTGAGGCCCCGCGCCCGCCCCGGGATGGGGATTCGATTTTGGTTCCGTCCGACACGCGGCCTTGCCGCATTCCTCCGCGCACCGTTTCTTTTCGCACGGGGTCTCGTATGTTCAGATGTGAAAATACTTTTTCACACTTTTTCAAAAAATCGCGAGACTTTTCCATAATGCTTGCCTTTTAGCCATAATTGCGATAAACTGTTATTTGAAACAATCGACTGTCAAAAGGTTATACTTTATGACAATCGCTATGTTTCAAGCGCACAAAGCACCTTACATAAATCAAACAGGAGGAATCCAAGATGAAAAAACAGGACCTGAAAAGAAGCTCACTGTGTCTTGCTCTTGCCCTGCTGCTCTGTGCGTCGCTTGCCGCCCCCGCGCTTGCGGCGGATACGGATCAGGTGTTCGGCGAAACCCTCAGCAATTATTATGCCGTCAGGAAGGACGGGAGCGTCTGGGA
>JAITKU010000224.1 GCA_031278255.1 Eubacteriales Family XIII. Incertae Sedis bacterium
CGAGTTCGCTCAACATTTCCCGCATTTCCGGGTCCTGCTCCAAACTCCCGATGCTGTCCGCAAAGCCCTCGATCTCCAGCTGCGCTTCGCCCACAAGGTCAAGACCGTCCGTCCCCGCGAGGATCGTGAACGCGCCCGCGAACTCGGCGGCGCCCTCTTCCGTTATATCCGCGTATTCCTCATAATAGGGCGCATAGCGCGCGTCAAACTCCGCCGTGAGATTCACATCCGTCTTTTCCGTAAGGTCCGAAGCGAGCGCGGCGGCCGCGGTCGCGTAGGCGCTCCCGAGCAGGGCGTTGAACACCGTGAAGTCCGCGTCGATCTCCGCGATCAGGGCCGCTTTGTCCACGATCTGCGCGACCTTGTAGGCATCGTCCCAGTAGACCTCGAAGCCGAAGCCCTCCGCCAAGGCCCGCAGCGGCACATAGGCCGAAGCGCTCGCGGCGTCGATAAAGGGGGCCGCCGCCAGTTCGATCTCCGTTGTCCGCCCGTCCCGCGTGACGGCGGCCGTGCGGCTGCCCGCGGTGAACACGACGGTCGCGCCGCCCGTGGCGGCGGTTACGGTCTTGGCCTTTCCGTCGTAGCCAAGCTCCGCGCCCAGCGCCTCAAGGACCGCGCGCGCCGGGATCAGCGTGGCGCCGTCCCGTATGAGCGGCTTCGCCCCCGTGAAGTTCAGGGCCTGCCCGTCGATGACGATATTGGGGATGTCCGTGTCCGTGAAGCCGAATTCTTGCAGGGCCTCCGCGCGCCGTTTCTTTTCAATATCCTTGAAATACGTGTCCCAATAGTCCTCCTCCGTCCGGTCCTCGGCCCGCCAAGGCTCAAATTCCTCGTAGTATTCCTCCTCCGTCATATCGTAATAGAGCCAGGGCGCGTCCGCGTCGTACTCATATTCGTCCGAAGGCATCCGGATGGGATATTCGGGCGCGACAATCGTTTCCGGCGCCGAGCCGGGTACGTCAGGCGTCCGGTCCGGCGTGTCGGCAAAGGCGAGGCCCGGCGCCGAGCCGACGGCGAGCAGGACGGTCAAAACCGCGGCAATGGGCCGGCAGAGCGTTTTTTTCATCGCGTTCATCTCCTTATTCTCCTTAATCTTTCAAGAAGTGCGGTATGCCCTCATTTTACCGGCAGAATCACGGAAAAGCAAGGATATATACGATATTTCGTCATTCTCTTGACAGTAAATCCATTTATAAAATATAATGGGCTATACGAATCGGCAGACAAGCCTGCGTATTCGGAGGATGGAACAAGATGGTGGAATAAGGAGGAATATTATGCACAAAAAGGAAAAGCAAATTTGGCTCCGTCCAAATTTGAGCGCGGAGCGCATCCAAATTGTTGAAGCGCCGGTCCCCATGCCCAAAGGCAGGAGATTGGGCGGCGTCGTTCAAATTTGGCTCCGTCCAAATTTGAGCGCGAAGCGCATCCAAATTGTTGAACGGATGTTCTGCGGGGTTAAGGGCTTCGCCCGCCGCCCCGCAGAACATAGCCGCCGGGGGATTGCAAGCCCACGCGGGCAGTATGAAGCGCCGGTCCCCATGCCCAAAGGGAAGGGATTGGGCGGCGTCGTTCAAAGATGCGCGCTTCTGCTGCTCTGCGGGGTGATGGCCCTGCTCTCCCTCACGGCCTGCAGCAAGGACTTCCGCTCACTCGACGAAATCAAGAAGAGCGGCGAACTCATCATGCTCACAAACGCGACCTTTGAACCGTTTGAGTACGTGAGCGGCGGCGAGGTGGTGGGCGCGGACCCGGATCTCGCGCAGATGATCGCGTATGAACTCGGCGTCGAACTGCGCATCGTGGACATGGATTTTGATCTGCTGGTCGAAGCCTTGAAGAGCGGCAAGGGCGACCTGATAGCCGCGGGCATGACGGCGAATCCCGAACGCGCGGAGCAGGTGGATTTTTCGAGCGTCTACGTGAAGAACGGGCTGCTCATCATCGTGCCTGCGGGCAGCGATATCCAAACGGGCGCCGATCTCGCGGGCAAGCGCGTATCCGTGCAGGAGGCGACCACCTCCGACGACTTTGCGACAAATGAGGTCGAGGGGGCCGAAGTCCTGCGCTTCAAGGACGCGGTTGCCGTCGGTGACGCGGTGCAAAACGGGAAAGCCGACGCGGCCATACTCGATATCAAGCCCGCGGAGGGCGTTGTCGCGAACAGCGGCGGCCGGCTCGCCCTGCTGCCCGATCCCGTAACGCAGGAGGATACCTCCATGGCCGTCGCGAAAGGCAACGCGGAACTGCTCGCGGTTGTCAATGCGGTACTCGAAGCGGCCGTCGCGGATGGCACGGTGGACGCGCTGATCCAAAAACACATGGACGCCACCACGCTCGAAGAATAGACGGCGAACAACGCCCGGTTCCCGTTTGCGCGGAGCGCAAGCCGAAGCGTCCCCCGCTTCGCGTACAGCAATTTCCCGGTCCCGTTTGCGCGGAACGCAAGCGGGAATCGGGCGCGCCGTTCGCCGCTTGCGCATGATATAAGGGTTCGTTACGGAATAAAGTTGACAAATTTGGCGCAGAATTTTTTTCGTCGAGCAAGGCGCAAAACGCAGACGAACCCTAAGGTTCGGCGAGGCTTTGCAACACAGTTCGGC
>JAITKU010000206.1 GCA_031278255.1 Eubacteriales Family XIII. Incertae Sedis bacterium
TATATACGCTCGCCTTTGCGGGACTCTTGAACGGCGTGGGCGATAATACCTACGCCCCGGCAAAGACGGCCACACGCGCCGAAGTCGCGACCTTATTGACGCGATTCGTGCAGGGCTACGCGGGCTGATGGATGTTTCCGAATCCCGCAAAGCGATCGATATGCGGCAGAAAAACATATTAAATCGATTGCGCCGAATGTAAAACGGCCCCGCGCGCGAAGATGACAGGGCAGAGGGAGATTTTATATGATTATCATAAATTTTCCCTCTGCTTTATATCTGCTTTGAGACAACTGCCGCCTATCGCTTGGATTGCAGTCTTTTGTGAATGCAAACAAAATTTGTTCCACTAAAATTATCTAAAATTGTTAAATAAAAACATGTTGCATTTCGGATATTTTTGTACTATACTACTGCATACAGGGCTTGCCCAGATAGCTCAGTTGGTAGAGCAATGGACTGAAAATCCATGTGTCCTTGGTTCAATTCCGAGTCTGGGCACCACGCCGCAGAAATCCTTTGGAACGCAACGGCTCCGGGGGATTTTTTCTTTTTTGGTACCACGCGGGGCAGGCGGCGGCGAAACGGCGGTCGCGGCGCGGCTTTCGTCGCAAACCGTATTGAATATCTCCCGCCGGTATGGTACAATGAGCCGTAAGGATCATTCTCATATTACGGGAGGCAAGTATATTATGACGAGAAAAGAGGCCTACGGCCACATTGATCATACACTGCTCAAAGCCTTTGCGACTTGGGCGGATATCGAAAAACTCTGCGAGGAGGCGGTGCGGCTCGGCGCGGCCTCCGTGTGCGTACCGCCCTGCTATGTCAAGCGCATATGCGACGCGTACGGGGACAAACTCAAGGTCTGCACCGTCGTCGGATTCCCCCTCGGCTACAGCGTCACCGCCGCAAAGCTCGCCGAGACGGAGCGGGCGCTGGCGGACGGCGCGTCCGAGATAGACATGGTAGTGAACCTCGCGGATGTCAAGAACGGGGACTACGCCCGCGTGCTGGACGAGATCGGGCGGCTTCGCGCGGCGACGGGCGCGCATATCCTGAAAGTGATCGTCGAAACCTGCTATCTTTCGCGGGAGGAGAAGATCAAGCTCTGCGAGATCGTCACCGAGGCCGGCGCGGACTATATCAAGACCTCCACGGGCTTCGGGACGGCGGGCGCGGAGGCGGCCGACATCGAACTGTTCAAGGCGCATATCGGACCCAAGGTCAAGATCAAGGCCTCGGGCGGCATTCGCACGGTCGAGGCTCTGGAGCGCTTCATCGCGCTGGGCTGTGACCGCGTTGGGGCCAGCGCCGTATTCGATCTGCCGGAGGACGCGTCATGACGATGTACGATATCATACTGAAAAAGCGCGAGGGAAAGGCGCTCTCAAAGGAAGAAATATCATATTTTGTAAAAGGTTATACGGAGGGATCGATTCCCGATTATCAGGCGTCGGCGCTGCTGATGGCCGTATTCTTCAAGGGCCTTTCGCACGACGAAACTTTCCTGCTCACGGACGCGATGATGCGCTCGGGCGATATCGTGGACCTCTCGTCCATAGAGGGCGTCAAGGTCGATAAGCACAGCACGGGCGGCGTCGGCGACAAGACCACGCTCATCGCGGGGCCTCTGGCCGCGGCCTGCGGCGTGTCCGTCGCCAAGATGTCGGGCAGGGGACTGGGTTTTACGGGCGGCACGGTGGACAAGATGGAATCCGTTCCGGGAATGCGGACCTCGCTTGCGGCGGAGGAGTTCATCTCCCTGGTGAACCGCGCGAAGCTCGCCGTCATCGGCCAGACGGGGCATATCGCGCCGGCGGACAAGAAGCTTTACGCGCTGCGCGATGTGACGGCCACGGTGGACAATCTCTCCCTGATCGCTTCGAGCGTGATGAGCAAGAAACTGGCCTCGGGCAGCGACGCCTTTGTTTTGGATGTCAAATGCGGCAGCGGCGCCTTTATGGAAACGATCGAGGAGGCGAAAGCCCTCGGCGAGATCATGGTCGAGATCGGGGCCGCGAGCGGCAAAAAGACCATAGCGCTCGTCACGAATATGGACCGGCCGCTCGGCAGGGGCGTCGGCAACGGCATAGAGGTCATGGAGGCGATCGAAACGCTGAAAGGCACGGGTCCCGCGGACATCACGGAACTGTCCCTGCGCCTCGCGTCCCACATGATCTTCGCCGGCGGCGCGGTCGCCTCGCCGGACGCGGGCTATGAAGCGGCGAAGCGGGCGCTTTCGAGCGGCGCGGGACTCGATAAGCTGCGGGCGCTCATCGAGGGACAGGGCGGGAATCCCGCCGTCATCGACGATTTTTCGCTTTTCCCCAAAGCGGCGCGGTCCGTTGTCGTGCGCGCCGATACGGACGGATACATCGTCGGCGTTGCGGCGCGCGACATAGGGATCGCCTCGAGGCGTTCGGGCGCCGGCAGGGAAACAAAGGACGACGCGATCGATCTGTCCGCGGGCGTCGTTTTGCACAAGACGGTCGGCGATTTCGTGAAAGCGGGCGATAGCCTGGCCGTCGTTTACGGAAACGACGAAGCGCGGCTTCACGAGGCGGCGGCCGTCGCGAAAGCGGCGTTTTTGACGGGTCCCGAGAAAGCGGCGCCCACGCCGCTCATCCACGCCGTGATCGCCGGGTTTTGACGGAAGCCTTGCGCGGTGTCGTTCAACTAATGCTTGACGAAACGTCCGCTTGATGGTACATTAGAACAAGATGCTTGGGAACGCGGCAAAGGATGGACGCGCTTCCGGCACATAAAAAAACCAGAAGGAGGAA
>JAITKU010000290.1 GCA_031278255.1 Eubacteriales Family XIII. Incertae Sedis bacterium
TGAAGCCGAAGCCGTCGATGCGCATATCGCCCCTCTTCCCTTTCCGCCGTTTGCGGGCGGGTACGCGACCCGTGCCCGCGCGTTGTTCTAATCATACCATAGTTTGGGCGGATTTTCAATTTTGGCTCCGTCCGACATTCGGCTTCGCCTCAAAGACTCCGCCGCGCGGGGCAAAAACATTTTGCGGCGCAAGGCCTGAATTTATGATATACTAGGTTTGGATTTCGCATTTCACCGCAAGCCCGCTGTTATCGCAGAGCGGGACGCGGGCAGCCTGTAAGAGGACTTCTGATGAAGATCATCAATCGCACGCTGTTTGTGCTTTTAATATTGGCGATACCGCTGTCCTGTGTATTGGCCGCGGTGAATGTGAGCGCGCGACTGCCGGATGTTTACCGCTACGAACTCAACAGAAGCGAGATCATAAGCGAGATGGGACTCAGCGTGACGAAAGATGAACTGGCGCGTTTCCTATCGCAGTATATGCTCGGAACCTTGGACGATTTTCAATATATCGACGAGAAGCGGGAGCGGGCCATCTTCGGTATCGGCGAGGCCGTGTTCATGGGACGCCTGCGGAGCCTTTTGAATATGAGTCTGCTTTGCCTCGTCGGTGTACTCGGTTTCATCGTGTTTACCTATTGGTTCTTGTTGCGACAGGATCGAAAAGAGGCTGTGCGCTTTGCGTATCGGGCGGGGATGGTCCTCTATGCGGGGCTTGTCGCCGCCGGCGCGGTGTTGCTCTACAAGCGGGAATGGATTTTGCGCGCGTTCGATCGGTTTCTCCTGTACGAATTTGAGGAAACGGACGCGCTTCCGCAGTTTTTGCCGCCTGTGATCCTGTCCGAAATCGCGGTCGTCGCGGCCGTGCTTTCGCTGATCCTGTTGCTGGCCGGCTATTCGGTGACAAAGAAGCTGACCAGGGTCGTGGGTATGTTTTATTGAAAGGTTTGACCCGAAAGGAGGCGTTTTACGATGGTGTATCTGTTCTTGGCGGATGGTTTTGAAGAGGTGGAGGCCCTTACGGTCGTGGATGTGTTGCGGCGCGCGGGCGTGCGGCTGCAGACGGTTTCGATCATGAAGGACCTCACCGTGACCGGCGCCCACGGTGTCGCCGTAGTCGCCGACGATCTGTTTGAGGATGTGGATTCGGCCCGGGGGGAAATGCTTATCCTGCCGGGAGGCGGTCCCGGAACAAAGCGGCTGCTGGCCCACGAGGGCTTGCAATCCGTTCTCGCGGAATTCGCCGCGGCGGACAAGTGGATCGCGGCCATATGCGCCGCGCCTATGGTCCTCGCGCGAAACGGCCTTTTGAAAGGGAAAAAAGCGACGATCTACGACGGGATGGAGGCGGAGCTTGCGGACGCCGATTATCGCCGGGAGGACGTTGTGCGGGACGGCAAGATTATAAGCTCGCGGGGACCGGGCACAGCCATGGCCTTTGCGTTCACGCTGGCGGAAATCCTCATGGGGAACGACGTCGCCGGCAGGGTGCGCGCGGAAATGTTGCTGTAGGCGGAGGAAAGGGTTTTGGATATGGAGATTCAAACGATACTGAAAGAAATCGTCGACAAGGGCGCCTCGGATATTTTTATCCTCGCCGGCCGGCCGATCAGCTTCAAACTCGGCGGTCGCATCGAAACCTCGGACGGCGATCCGCTGTCTCCCGCAAAGACGAACGAACTCATCTCGGAAATCTACGAAATGGCGCCGGATCGCAAAATAGAACGCCTGTGCGCAAAGGGCGATGACGATTTCGCTTTCGCCATTCCGAATATTTCCAGATTTCGCGTCAACGTATACAAGCAGCGCGGTTCGCTCGCGGCGGTCATTCGCGTCGTGGCTTTTTCGTTGCCCGATCCCGAGAAGCTCAACATCCCCGCCGCCGTACTCGATTTGTCGGAACGCGCGCAGGGCTTGATCCTCTTCGCGGGTCCTGCGGAATCCGGCAAGACGACTACGCTGGCCTGCCTGATCGACCGCATCAACAGCACGCGGAACGGGCATATCATCACGCTCGAAAATCCGATAGAATATCTGCATCGCCACAAGCAAAGCCTCGTGAGCCAGCGCGAGATTTCGCTCGACACGGAGAGCTACGCGGCGGCGCTGCAGGCCGCGCTGCGGCAGAGTCCGAACGTGATCCTGACGGGGGAAATGCGCGATGCGGAAACCGCTTCCGTCGCGCTCACCGCCGCGGAAACGGGACATCTGGTCATATCCACGATATCCGCCGTCGGCGCCGCGAACGCGGTGGACAGGCTGATCGGTCTCTTCCCCGACGCCCGGCACGAGCGCGTCGGCGCGCAACTCTCCGCGGTCCTGCAGGCGATCGTTTCGCAGCAACTGATCTCGACCGCGGGCGGCGCCGTGGTACCGGTCTTTCAGCTTATGCTCTGCAACAAAGAGATGCGCGCTTTGATTCGGGAGGGCGCGACGGAGCGTCTCAACCGAGCCGTCGATTCCAACGCGGATGAGGGCATGATCTCCATGGACGCCGCAATTCTGCGGCTCTGCAAGGACGGCAGCATCTCGGCGGAGGACGCGCTGACGCGCGCGCTCGACCCGGACAGCATGGCGCGACAGCTCAACTCGTCGAATAAGATGTACTTTTGACGCGAAAGCCGCGGAAGAACGCCTTGCGGCGGCGGGAGACAGGGCGCGCGGGGGCCGAATCCCGGGCGCGATCCCCACTTGACATTCCGAAAGAACGGGTGTATGATATAGGAAGTTGAGAGGGAGTAGTTTTATTGCAAAGTCAACATGCTGGCGGATTTTGCCTGGCTTTGCAGCCGATACGGTTAAC
>JAITKU010000012.1 GCA_031278255.1 Eubacteriales Family XIII. Incertae Sedis bacterium
TGTTGCACCTTCTTGTAGAGCGCGTTCATCGCTTTGTTGAACGCGGGGGCCTGCGCGTCGGTGACGCCGGCGGCGAGGCGGGCGTTCAGATTGGCGGCGGCCGTCTTGGCCGCTTCCGCGGCCTCCCGCAGGGCCTCATCCTCGGGTAGGGAAGCGACGAAGGCGTTGAAGAAGTCCACATAGTCCGCGTCCCTGACCCGTGCGTGATCGAGCAGGATCGCGAGCGATCCGTAGAGCTTATGCCCGAAAGCGTATACCTCCCGGTCGTAATTGTTGGCCTCGGCCGTGTCGCTGCTCGAATGGTAGGACGCGTCGCTGTCGCTGTCCGCAAGTCCGCTGTCGATAACGGGAATGCCCGCCGTCGCGTAGGGCCAGCCCTCCGTCCAGGTCCAAAGCGGGGACGATACCGTGAGGCCGCCGAGCGGATTGCCGTCTATCGAACGCCCCAAGCGCCCGAAGAGATTTGCGAATTCATACGGGGCGCGCAACCTTACGCCCGCAGCGGCGCCGTCGATAAGCCCGCCGTCCAAATTGAAAGTCATAAATGTATTTTCTGAAAATTCTGGGTGTTTTTGGGTTTCCGCCCACGCGCCGGCGGCCCAGTCGTAGCGCGAATCCGCAAAGCCCCATTCCTCGCCCGCGTGGAACACGAAGCGGAAAGGCCGCTCCGGTTTATAGCCGCTGTCGGACAGGGCTTTGGCGATGCCCATCAGGGCCGCGACGCCCGTGCTGTTGTCGTCAAAGGCGCGGAAATAGGCGTCGTAATGAGCGATGAACGCAATCGCTTGGGCGTCCGCCGATTTGCCGGGCAATTCCGCGATGATGTTGTAGGCCGTGCCGCCGTATTTGACGCGGCTGTCAACCGTCAGCCGTATCTCGGTCCGGCCGCCGCCGGCTTCTATGGCCGCCTTGAGGTCCTCCGCGTCGCCTGTGCTGACGTTCAGCGCCGGCACGTCGGCGGGACCGCAGTAATCCTGTACGCCGAGGGTGTCTTTCGTATAGGTGGCGTAGCCGCCCACGCTGCCCGCGATCAGCGCGGCCGCGCCCTTGGCCTTGGCTTGGTAGGCGGGCCAGTTGATCCACCAGTCCTCCACCTGATTGATATCCGCGAGTACGACCTTGCCTGCGACATCAAGGCCCTCATAATCGGCCTCCGTGCCTTTGCCGACGTAGACGAGTTCATATGCCCGGTCCGCGACCGAAAAATCTATCATTTCGGCCGCCAAATCGATCTCCCGCCGCTTGCCGTCCGCGTCCGTGAAGCGCAGGGAAGCGTGCTTGAATTCCCAAGTATCGAGGGTGACGGGGTCTTTCTCCACGGTGAAGCCGAAGCGTTCCATCTCGGCGGCGATGTAATCGCCCGCCGCGATTTCGGCCGGGGAACCGGCGTTGCGAAAGCCCAGATCCGGGTTGTTTCCAAAGGAGCGCAGCTTCTCTATGACCGCTTCCGCATAGGAAACGTCAACGGCCTCTTCAAAGGCGTTCATCGCCGCGCGGACGGGATCGTATTCGTATTCCGCGCCGTTCCAATCCTCGGAATCCCGGTTCCACGCCGGATATTCGCTCACGATCTCCGCCGGGAAGTCCACACCGAGAATGCCGACCGCGATACCCGCGCCGCTATAGACGGGCGCGAAAGCGGACCAGACCGAAACGCCGTCCTCGTCCGACCACGCGGACATTGCGGCGGCGGGCAGACCCGCCTGCGCGGCGAGGAATTGCCCCTCGATCTCATACTGCGCCATCCAATCGTCCGGTTCCTCGGAACCGTCAACGGTAATCTCGAAGAAATCATCGTCGGGATTGACATCGGTCAGCAGGTACACGTAGCGCGCGCCGGATTCCGCGCGGAAATCGTTCAGCGTCGCGACCAAATCCGCGTAGCCCGGATCATCGCGGCCCCGGCCCGCCGCCAAAAGCGCGGCGTATTTGTCGCCGTAAGCGCCGTCGAGCCGGGCGGCGCATTTCACCGCGAGCGCCGTCACGGAATCCATGACCGCCGCGATCGCGGGCGGTATCGCCCTTTCCCCCGTCAGCCGGGCCAAAATGGTATCGCCGCCGTTCCCCGTGTCGATCCAAGCGCCGGCGCTCGTAGTGCCGATGGGCAGTTTCAGCGCGTCCGCGAGGAAACCCGCCACGGCTCCGCGATCCGCAGGGACGGCGGGATCGTATCCCGCGACGCCGATCAAGAGGCGCTCCGCCAAATCCATGTAGCCGGCGGGCCATGCCTGCGGCCCCGCAAGGGCGTCGGCCACGGAGGTGTCGTTATAACCGAGGGCGCGCAGCAACATGGTCACGACCTCCCCAATGCTGACCTTATCGTCCGGGCGAAAGCTGCCGTCCGGATAGCCCGATACGACGCCGAGCGCCGCGGCGCCGTCGATGAAAGCGCTCGCCCAGTGGCCGGCCGTATCGTGAAAGCGCGGCGCGTCGGGATCGGTGCGCTCCGTTTCCGCAAGCGCGGTGACGAGGATCTTCGCCATCTCCGCCCTGCTTACGGCGCGCTCGGGCCGAAAGGAGCCGTCCTCGTAGCCCTCCAAAGCGCCGAGATCGACCAGAAGCTGTATGGACTCCTCGTTGTCCGAATCGGCAATGTCGATCGGCGTCAGCGCGCCCGCGTGCGGCGCGCCGCAAAAGAGCAGCAGTATAACAAGAAAAACAGATATCGACGTTCTTTTCATCATCCTTTCTCCTTTCCCACCGTAAACGTTTGTCCAAATACCTTATTTTATTATATTTGAAACACATATAAAAGCAAGGCTTTTTTGGGATCGCCGCAAAACCGCAGGATATGAAATAACATTGTTTGTAATTCTGATTTTGCCGGCAGGTGTATAATCCCTGCGTGTGTAAAAATTTCAAATAAATAGTTGACATCTCTTGCGGTATGGGATATAATAGTGATAATAGGTAAATGTACCATATCCCAAGCGTCGTTCGCCCGCGACTCGGGGGCCTCGATCGGACTTTGGTTCGGAGGTCCCGGGATCGAAAATTTTCCCACTTGAAAAACACGGGCGCGCGCGCTATACTGTAAGAAAGGAAACCCCGTGACCGAACTGAAATACAAATTCACCTACGACACATTGTTCAATTTTGGCTCCGTCCAAAATTGAAGCGCCAAAGGCGCACTTCAATTGTTGAACGGATGTTTTGAGGGGACAAGGGCTTCG
>JAITKU010000051.1 GCA_031278255.1 Eubacteriales Family XIII. Incertae Sedis bacterium
CCCACTGACGCCTATGTTTTGAGGGGCGGCGGGCAAAGCCCTTGTCCCCTCAAAACATCCGTTCAACAATTGAAGTGCGCCTTTGGCGCTTCAATTTTGGACGGAGCCAAAATTGAATCCATTTGGATTCTGTTTTGATTCTATCCGGATCGCAAAACCCGAAAGCTTCTGTTTTTCCGCACCTGTAATGAATACGATTGGCCAAGCGGAATCCTTTCACCGTTTTTAAAAAAATTATTACCGCGCAAGCCCCCGCTCAAACCCCCACGTCCTTTTTCATCGCCCGCATGGCGTTCAGTACGGCAATGACCGCTACACCCACGTCGCCGAACACGGCCTCCCACATCGTGGCGTAGCCGAACGCGCCGAGCGCGAGTATCACCCCTTTCACGGCAAGCGCGAACACGATGTTCTGCAGAACGATCGCGCGGGTTTTCTTGGAAATTCTGATGGCGTCCGCGATCTTCGACGGCTCGTCGGTCATTAACACCGCGTCGGCGGCCTCGATCGCCGCGTCGGAACCCACGCCGCCCATCGCAATGCCCACATCGGCCCTCGCCAAAACAGGCGCGTCGTTGATACCGTCGCCGACGAACAGTAGCTTGCCCCTCCCGCCCGGAGCCGCCTTGCGACGGCCCGGGGACCCCTGTCTGCCCGTTCTCGTCTCAAGCAGTTTTTCAAGCCGCTCAACCTTGTGCTGCGGCAGGAGTTCCGCGTAAACGGCGTCGAGGCCGAGTTCGCGCCCGACCCTCTCTCCCACGGCGCGGCTGTCGCCCGTCAGCATGACCGTTTTCCGCACGCCGAGGGCTTTCAGCGCGGCGATCGCCCTTTTGCTGTCGGGCTTCACCTCGTCAGCTATGACGATACAGCCCGCAAACACTCCGTCAACCGCAAGATAAACGACCGTGCCGAGCGTATCCGGCTTTTCAAACTGTATACCCGCGTCGATCATCAGCTTGTCGTTTCCGGCCGATACAAGCGCCCCGTCCACGCGTACGCGGACGCCGCGCCCCGCGATTTCCTCATACTCCGCGATCCTCTCGCGGAGAACGGCTTTCCCGTATGCCTTTTGAATCGACACGGCGATGGGGTGATTGGAACCCGCTTCGGCGTAGGCCGCGAGTTCCGACAGCGCGGCGTGGGAAAAGCCGTTTGCCGGCACGATCTCCGTCACGGCGAACACGCCTTTTGTCAGCGTCCCCGTCTTGTCGAACACGACCGTATCGACCCTGTGAAGCGCGTCGAGACAGTTGCTGCCCTTGACGAGTATGCCGTTTCTGCTCGCGCCGCCGATGCCGCCGAAAAACGAGAGCGGTATGGAAATGACGAGCGCGCAGGGGCAGGACACGACGAGGAACACGAGGGCGCGGTTGATCCAGTCCGCCCACTCCCCGCCCAAGACAATCGGCGGGACAACGGCCAGCGCCACCGCCGCGAACACGACGGCCGGCGTGTAACAGCGCGCAAATTTCGTGATAAAATTCTCCATGGGCGCCTTTGCGCCGCTCGCGTTCTGCACAAGGTCCAGAATTTTGGAAACCGTGGACTCGCCGAATGGCTTTTTTACCTCAATCGTAAGCAAGCCGTTCTTGTTGATCGAGCCGGACAGGACTTCCGAGCCGGGTTCCGCGTCGCGGGGAAGCGACTCGCCCGTCAGCGCCGAGGTGTCGAGCGCGCTCCGCCCGTCCGTCACAAGGCCGTCGAGCGGGATTTTTTCGCCGGGCTTTACGACGATCAAATCACCCACGCGCACTTCCTCCGGCGAAACGCGCCGGATTTCGTCCCCGACTTTGAGGTTGGCGAAATCGGGGCGTATATCCATCAGCGCGACGATCGACCTGCGGCTTTTGCCCACGGCGTATTGCTGGAACGCCTCGCCGACTTGGTAGAACAGCATGACCGCGACACCCTCCGGGTATTCCCCGATGGCGAACGCGCCGATTGTCGCAACGCTCATCAGGAAGTTCTCGTCGAAAACCCGCCCCTTGGAGATGTTTTTCAAGGCGCGGAGGACGACCTCGCCGCCGATCAGCAGATAGGCCGCGAGGAATACGGCGAGCCTTGCCCACATGGCCGGCGCAAGGACCATGCCCGCGACAAACAGGGCCGCGCCGGCGCCCATCAGGATTTTTCGGACCGGCACCCTATGTTCGCCGTGTTCGTGTTCCGCGTGTCCGTCTTTTCGCGCCGCGTATTCCCCGGCGCCGGGAGCAAGCCCGCTCGCCCGGGTGGAAAGGGAAACCTTGATCTCCGGCTCGATTCGCGCCGCGATCCGCGTGATCTCCGCGAGCAAATCCGGGAGACCCGAATCGCCGTCCGCGGCAAGCGTCAGCCTTTGCGCCATCACATCGACGTTCGCGGACTTCACGCCGGGGAGCCTGCCCGTTTCCCGCTCGATCTTCGCCGCGCAGTTCGCGCAGCACAAGCCGTCCAAAATATAAGTCTCAGTCATGACAAGTTCCCCTTTCTGTTGAATGATTGACAATTTATTCAATCGTTTG
>JAITKU010000232.1 GCA_031278255.1 Eubacteriales Family XIII. Incertae Sedis bacterium
AATGTTACTGCTCAAAGGTTCAATCAAAACTACTCAAACGCCGCGATAGTTTTGCTCCGGATCGGGTTCTGCCGGACTATTTGGCTCCCGGAGCGTACACAAAGTTACGTGAGGAAGCCAATATGGGCCGGCAGGTTCCGAGATGGACAAAAATTGCGTGGGGTTTGAGTAGTTACAAAAAAATCGAAAGGACGGAATATGATAAGAGGTTTTTACGCGGCGCGCTCGGGTGTGCTGGGGCAGCAACAGAACATGAATACGATCGCGAACAACTTCGCGAACATCGGCACGATGGGCTACAAGCCGCAGCAGGCGGCCTTTTCGACGCTGCTGTACGCCAAGGTCCACGGCGGCGCGGGCGTCATGCTGGATACGGGCCACGGCTCCCGCGTGGAGCATACGGCCGTCAACTACGCGCAGGGCGGACTCGCCACGACGGATTTGCCGACGGACATGGCCATCATCGGCGAGGGCTTCTTTGCCGTGATGGGCGGCGAGGACGACGGGAGCGGCGAGAATATCTTCTATACGCGGGACGGGCAGTTCAAGTATTCCGTGGACGGGGACACGAAGTATCTGGTGGACGCGAACGGCTACTACGTCCTCGACGCGAGCGGCGCGCAGATACAGCTTACGGGCGACGCCGAGATCACGCCCGCAAGCGTGGGCGTGTTCAAGTTCCCAAACCGCCACGGGCTTTCGCTGTCGGGTTCCAACAGACTGCTCGCCACCGAGGTTTCGGGCGAGGCGGAGGCGGTGGAACAGCCGTACGTAAAGGCCGGCTGTCTGGAACGCTCCGGGGTTTCCGCCGCCGCGGAGATGGTCCGGATGATAGAATCGCAGCGGGCTTTCAGCTTCAACACGCGGGTCCTTACGACGATAGACGAAATGGATGATGTCGCCAACCAGATGAGGTAAACCATTGGGCAAATACACGATCAGGATCAACGTCAACGCGGACAACACGGAGGCCGCCGTTCTCCTCGGACAGGCGCCGGACGATAGGCCTGCGCCCCTGACGCAGGAGGACCTTTTGCGCGCGGCGACGAACGCGCGGATCGCATTCGGCCTCGACAAGGCCACCTTGCGGGCGCTGGCGGAGGGTCCGTTGCTCGATACGGAGATCCCGATCGCGCGGGGCATACCCGCGACGGACGGAACGGACGGTTTCGCGGTGTTTCACGTGAAGAAATCGGACGAATTCAAGCCGAACTACGGCGGGGACGACGCGAAGCCCGTGGACTATAAGAACGTGGACGTGTTCCAACTCGTCGAAAAGGGCAGCGTCCTGTGCGAGATCACGCAGCCGACGCAGGGCACGGACGGCACGAATGTATACGGGGGCGTCATCCCCGCGCGGCCCGGCAAGCCCGCCTTGAATCCCCGCGGCACGAATACCGATTGGTCCGAGGACGGGAGCAAGCTGCTCGCCGCGGTCACGGGCGTGGTGAACTTCAACGGAACGGTCATAAACGTCATGGAACAATTGCGCATTGCGGGGGACGTGGACCTGTCCACGGGCAACGTGCGCTTTGGGGGCGATATCGTCATCCGGGGTTCCGTAAACGAGAATTTCATCGTCGAGTGCGGCGGCAATCTGATCGTGAAAGGGAAGATCGGCGGCGCGGATGTGCGCGTGGGAGGGAACCTGATCGTCGCGGAGGGCGTCAACGGAAGTAGGCAGAGAAGCATCATCGTGGACGGATTCATGCGCGCGCGCTACATAGAGAACGGCGCGATCAAGGTCAAGGGCGACCTGTTCGCGGATTATATCATAGACAGCAACGTGGAGTGCCGGGGGAACATCTCGCTCTCCGGCGCCAAATCGGTGCTTGTGGGGGGCCGCACCGCGGTGTTCGGGGAACTCTCCGCCAACTATATGGGGAACGAACGCGGCATACGGACGCGCGTAGAACTGCTGGAATCGCCGGTCGACGAGGAAGCATTGATGCGGCTTATGACGGAGCGGGAAAGGCTGTGCGCGGCGATCAAGTCAAACGCGGAAAACGTATCGAAACTTCGCCTGCTCATGAACCAATCGGACAAGCCCGAGATCGCCATGCTGCACAAGCAGCTTGCGGAACAGGCGCCGATGCTCAAAGGCAAGCTTCGCCTCTTGGAAGAAGAGCTTCTTCGCGTGAAAGGGGAGGGAAAAGCGCAATACCCCGGCAGAATCGTATGCCGGCGGATATTGTATTCGGGCGTGGACATCTTTGCGGGCGGCCTTATGCTGCAGCGGGACCATCGGAATTTGGAGCATTGCAAGCTCAGCATAGACGGGGGCGACTGGGCCGTCGGCTTGGCCTGATCCCGACGGGCGATGAAAGCGGCGGCAAAAAGCGGATCGGCAAATACCGTTGAAGCGCAATATCGACGGAAAAGGTGTACATATGGCAATTGCGAAACGAATTGTAAAGATAGATATCTCAAAACTCGACGAGGGTTTGCACGCCTCCGCCGAGGATGTGACGGTAGAGCCGAACCGCTTGATCCTGCGCGGCGCCGGCTTCATGGATATCCCGCATCGGACGCCGGTGGATATCATCGTCTACTACGAGGACGGCATCCAGTTTTTCTTTGGCGAGGTCACGCTTTCGCTGCCCAAGCAGATCAACGTGGATATCCTTTCGGTTGTGAGCGACAAGAAAGAACGGCGGCGGAGTCTGAAAGTAAGGACCTCTTTTGACGCGAGGGCCCTCCGCATGTTCTCCGTCACGGGCAATCGGTCCATGCGCATAGACGCGCCGATCCGCGTGCGCGATCTGTCCATGGGCGGCATCGGTTTTTTCTGCAATCATCCTTTTTTCAGGCGGCAGAGGCTCATTTTGGACATGGGTTATCTGAAAAAGGATTTTAAGGTGGAGTTTCAAATCCTCCGCAAGGAGAAGATAGAAGCGCATATGGTGGACGGCGTTGAGATATCCAAGATAGGCTTCAAATTCCGGTACGGCGGGAGCATATTGCGGATTACGACCGAACAGGAACGCCTGATCACGGAATACGTGTTCAAGGTCCAGCTGGCGGAGCATCAGAAGCGGAAAGACGTTGAGAATCGCCGGTAGGTGAGACGGCGGATTTTAAGGAAAAACACTATGGCCAAGACGATCGTGATCACGAACCAAAAAGGCGGCGTCGGCAAGACGACCACGGCGAGCGCCCTCATTACGGGCCTTGCGATGAAAGGCTTCAAGACGCTCGGGATCGATCTCGACCCGCAGGGCAATTTCGGATTCTGCTTGGGCGCCGACACCGAAACGGGACCGACGGTCTACGATTTGATGAAAGGCGCGAAGCCCGCCGCGGAGATCGTAAGGAGCAAGAACGGCGTAGATGTCATACCCTCGAACATACTCCTTTCCGGCGCGGAACTCGAGTTTTCGATGATAGGCAGGGAAACCCTGCTGAAACGCGGTTTGGCCCCCGTAAAGGACAACTACGATTACATCATCATCGACACGCCGCCGGCCCTCAATATCCTGACCGTAAACGCCTACACCGCGACCGACGCGCTGATCGTCCTGATGATCCCCGAAATCCTGAGCCTCATGGGTATCTCGCAGCTGCGGGAAACGGTGGAGCTTGTGAAGAGCATCTACAATCCCACGATAGAGGTCCTCGGCATTTTGCTGAACAAATACGATAAGCGGCGAATCCTGACGCGGGACGTCGAAGAAATGGCGGGCGTCATTGCAAAGGAACTCAGCACCAAGGTGTTCAAGACGAAGATTCGATCCTCCGTGGCCGTCGCGGAATTTCCCGCGCACGGGGACGGCAGCCTCTTTGAGTACGCGCCGAAATGCAATGCGGCCAAGGATTATCTCGATTTTGTTGACGAGTTGATCGCAGAGAAAGGGATGAAGCTGCATGGCAAGAAGGGATAATAAGACGGAGCATGTGATGAGACTCATCACAAAGGACGGCGTCGCGCCGAACATCTCGCCCGAGAACGAGACCGCGGCTTTTGAATCGGTGGCGGCGGACCTCAGCCGCTCGGAGAACGAACCGCTCAACTACAAGACCAAGCTGAAGATCGAGATCGAGCCGGAGGTCGAGGTCAAGGAGCCGGTGCGCTTCAGACAGCCGCGCAGCCGGACCGTTTCCGTCTCTCCGAGGGAGACGCGCGAAGATTCGGCGGAACCGCTTGCGGCGTCTGCCGCGCAGCCGTACGAGGAAGCCGTGGAGTCGATCCCCGACGGAACCCCCTACGAGAAAGCGGACGAAAGGCCCGCGGCGCCGGTCCGCTCGGGGATGACGGTGTATGACGAGGTGAGAGCGTTGAGAGAGTCCGATATGGATATGCTGCGGGAGGCGGATCTGCGGCGGACGAAGAAGATACAGATCGAAAGTTCTCTGTTGACCAGAAGCAGGAGTTTGATCAACCTCTCCGAGGTGTTGACAAAGGAACTGCTGCCATCGGTGATGGAGCGCATGGACGTCTGCACCTGCCCCGTATGCACGGGAAACGTGCTGGCGCTGGCCCTGAACGCCCTGCCCACGAAATACGTCACCACCGACGAGGGCAAGCAATACACGCAGCTTGAGGTCTACAAGCGGCAGAACGAACTCGATGTCATAGCGGCGCTGACCAGGGCCTGCCTGCGCGTAAAGGACTCGCCGCGGCATGAAATTATCGACGATTTGAATGAATAACGGGAGGGTTGTCAGTTGATCAGCAATTACGAAGAACTCAACGATACACATATCGATGTATTGCGGGAAATCGGAAACATAGGCGCGGGCAACGCGGCCACCTCGCTCGGCATGATATTGAACGCCGAGGTCGGCATAAGACTCCCGACGGTGCGCATCACGGATTTCGATACGGCCCTGAACGCGATGGGCGGCGCCGAGGCGATGACGG
>JAITKU010000237.1 GCA_031278255.1 Eubacteriales Family XIII. Incertae Sedis bacterium
GGGCTTCCCGGATTCTTTCCGTCTGCCCCTCGCGGACGCGCACCTGTACAAGCAGCTGGGCAACAGCGTCACGATCCCCGTGATCCGCGCGATCGCGGAGAAGATCAAGGAAGCGCTCGAGATCGATCGAACATGGCACGAAGAAAAGGGAAACCTATAGACATCCGCAATCTTAGAAAGCGGAAAAAGACTCCCCCGGCAAAGAGCGGTTGCAGATTTCAAATTCAGCTCCGTCTAACATTCGGCTTCGCCTCATTCCTCCGTTCGCCCGAGGCTCACTTCGCCGGCCTGTTTTACACTGCGGCTAAAGCCGCGTAAAACAGGCGACTTTGAGCGCGGAGCGCATACCCCTTTTTGTACCCCAACAGGCTGACTTTTATAGGGGTACAGCAGGGTTTTTGGAAAAGAAAGACCCCTGAATTTCAACGAATTCAGGGGTCTTTCTTGGTTGCGGGGGAAGGATTCGAACCAACGGCCTCCGGGTTATGAGCCCGACGAGCTACCAACTGCTCTACCCCGCGACGATGGACATGACATGTGTTGCGTTTGCGGTTCGCGCGCATAGGCGCGTGGTGCCGGAGACCGGGCTCGAACCGGTATGATTCTCACGAACCGCAGGATTTTAAGTCCTGTGCGTCTGCCAATTCCGCCACTCCGGCAAGCCGGGCCATGCAGACGGCGCTTCAAAGCCAAAATCTCGACCGGCAAACAAACGCTTCGCCGGCAAACCGCCTCTAAGCGAAACGATGTTTTTGGCGACTCCTATATTATATACCGCGACCGGTGAGATGTCAATTTAAAAAAATCAGGATTTTTATAGAATTTTTAGTAATTTATTCCACGCACGACAATCCACACAAACCCGAAGCAGGCATGTGTATTCCACAAAAAAGGCTTGCATTTTCCGCAAGGTTGTTTAATTTATGCACAACGGCGCGGATCCCGAAAAGGGAGCCTGCGCCGCGTCACTTCGCCTGTGTCACTTCGCATATCGCCGCGTCGCCTCACATCCCTATATCGAGCGCGATCCTATAGGCCGTCTGCGTGGCGGCGAGGATATTCTTTGCGGCCAGGCAATCGCCGATCTGATGGAATTCGGGCGCGCAATCGTGCAAGGCCGCGCCCTCCTCCAGCAACGGGCGTTGGCCGACGGCGCAGATCACCGTATCGGCGTCGAGTTTTCGCCTGCCCGCGGCATCCTCGACAACGCAACCCGTTTCGTCCGCCTCCGATACCTTTGCGGAGGCGAGAATGCGCAGATTCGGAAGCTTCTTGAGTTCCTGCGCCAGCGCTACGCCGTGTACGATATTGGTACCGCTTTCGAGCGCCAAAGAAGCGCCGATACGCTCGGAAACAGGCGCTTCTTTCCGCGTCGCAATGGTATCGGGCAACATCTCCACGATGGTAACAAAACGTCCGAGCTGCGCGAGGAATATGCCCAATTCGAGTCCGACGAGACCGCCACCCATGATCACGACCCTCTGCCCCGCCCTCTGCGGATCGCGGTACACATCCTCCGCGAGAATGACGTGCGGGCCGTCTATCCCCTTGATCGCGGGGATAACGGGACGCGCGCCCAGCGCGGCAATGATCACATCCGGCGCGATCTCGCGCGCGAGCGCGGGCGTCACCTCCGCGTTCAGCCGCAATTCTATCGGCGCGCGTGAGACGAGCAGGGACTGTCTCTTCAGATAGAGGTCCAGTTTGCTTTTGAAAGGCACCCGTTCCTCGCAGAGCAACGCGCCGCCGAGGCGGTCCGTCTTTTCGCAGAGAATGACCGTATGCCCCCGTTCGGAAGCGGTCAGCGCGGCCTGCATACCCGCGACGCCGCCGCCTGCGACAAGCACTTTCTTTTTTGTGCGCGCCGGCGCGGTGCGCATCGCCTCGCGCTCGTGGCCGATCACGGGATTCGTCGCGCAGTAGAATACGCCGCTCAGCGTATTCACCGAAAAACAGGTCATGCAGCGCAGACACCGGTTGATCTCGTCCGCGCGGCCCGTGCGGGCCTTGATGGGAAACAGGGGATCCGCCAGCGTCTGCCGTCCCAAAGCCACCACATCCGCGCGGCCCGACGCCAGGATCTCCTCGATCTGCGCGGGATCGCAGAGCGCGCCCACCGTCGCGACGGGCGTTTTCACGTGCTTCTTGATCTCTGCGGCGTACCGGACGTTCGCGCCGTCAGGCGCGAACATCGTCGGATGCGTGATCATGCTCGCGGCGTCGTCCTCGTGATGGCCGGCGGAGATGTGCAGGAGATCGACCTTCCCGTCCAGGGCTTTCGCGATGGCAATGCCTTCGTCCGAGTCATAGCCGCCCGGCACGCATTCGACGGCGGAGATGCGGATCTCGATGGGCGTGCCCACGCCGACCGCGCGCCGCACGGCCTCGATAACGGCCAGCGTGAAGCGCATACGGTTTTCGAGGCTGCCGCCCCAGCGATCCCGGCGCCGATTGTCGCGCGGGGACAGAAATTGCGCCGGCAACCAGCCGTGGCCGGCGTGAACGGTGATCATGCCGAAACCGCACTGCCGCGCAAGGGCCGCGGCGTCGGCGTAGCAACCGATCAAACGCTCGATCCACGCCTCGTCCATGGCGCGGATTTCCACGCCGTCCGCGCGCGCTTCCTCGCTCGGCCCGTAGATGAAACCCTCGCGCTGCCCCATGATATTCCCATTTTTTCCGGCATGATTGAGTTCCACGGCCGCCACCGCGTTGTGGCGCGTAATGGCGTTTGCCGTGCGCGTGAGACTCGTCCGTCCGCGCGGATCATCCCCGCGCAGCTGGAAAGGATGGCTGTGCCCGGACCTTGAATCGATCATGAAATCGCCGAGGCACACCGACGCGAAGCCGCCCAGCGCTTTCATCTCGTAAAAGGCCGTGGCGTCCTCGTTGAGAAAATTCTCGGATGTCAGTTGATACGTATCCTGCGGCGAGGAAAATATCCGATTCCGAAACAGCGTCCGGCCCAATCGGATGGGTTCAAATATGCGTTCGTATTTCAGTATGCTCATAATTTATATGTCCCTGTTTCGCTTTCCAAAATCGTTGCCGGCGCTTCGGCCCGCGCCCCTTTGGGTTCAGCCCGCTTTCTCCTGCGGCGTCTCCGCCGTCTTTCGCGCCGCGTCCGTCTCCTCCGCCTTGTGCTTCCGGCGGCGGCGGCGCAAGGACCCGAGGCCCGCGCTCCTGCGGCTCGTATACACGTTGAGAATGACGGCCGCCAGAATGATCATGCCCTGCACAAACTTCTGGAAATCGGCGCTGACGCCGAGGAGCGTCATCAGGTTCGTGATGATACCGGCCAGCAATGCGCCGAACACGGCGCCCGAAATGCCGCCCTCGCCGCCGGCCAGATTGATACCGCCCACGATCATGGCGAGGAGTACATTGCCCTCGTAGTTGTTGGCAGTGGTCTGCCCCGCGACCATATTCATCGAACACAGGATCAGCCCGCCGATGGCTGACGTGACGCAGGAAACGATGTAGGCGATCTTCGTGTCACGGAACACGCGGACGCCCACGAGCGCGGAAGCCGTCGGATTGCCGCCGATCGCGTACAGCCTCCGGCCGAAAGTCGTCCGGCTGAGTACGATCCCGCAGATCACGGCGATCAGCAAAAAGATGATGATCGGCAGCGGAATGCCCAATGGTCTGGCGTTCCCCACTTGGAACATAAAGCCCGTTCCCTGAAAGTAGATAAAAGCCCCGCCCGTGAAGGTCGGAACGATACCGTAGAGGACGTATTTCGTCGCCAGGGTGACGACAAAGGATTGCATACCGATGTGCGTGACGAGAACGCCGTGAATATAGCCGACGAAGATCGCCGCGGCAAGGGCCGCAAGCAAGCCCAGCATACAGCCCCCGAGTCCGAAATTATCCCGCGACGCGAACACGCTGATGATCACGGCCGACAGGCCCGCCATGGAGCCGACGGACAGATCGAGTCCGCCGATCAGCACAACGAAGAGCATACCGCAGGCCATAATGCCGTAGACGGATATGGCGAGCAAGATACTCGACGCATTGCCGGTCGTAAAGAACTTGGGCTCGAAGATCGCCATAACGATGAAGATGATGAGGAGGATCAGGACGCGCTGCCCCCACTGGCCGCCGATAAACTGTTTGATTTTGCTGTTCATAAGGCCCTACCCTCCTCCGTATGCTCGCCGGAGGCGGCAAGCAGGACGGATGTCTGCGAAACATTTTCATGTGAAAATTCTTCAAAAAATCTTCCGCCGTACATGACGAGTATGCGATCCGATATATGGGTGAGTTCAAAGAGGTCCGATGAAACCATAATGATGATCGCGCCGTTCTGGGCGAGTTTGCGCATAAAATCGTAGAGGTCCGCCTTTACGCCCACATCGACGCCGACCGTCGGCTCGTCGAGCAGGAGCAGCTTGGGATCGCGGGAGAGCCACCGGCCCAGCACGACTTTCTGCTGGTTGCCGCCGGAGAGATTCGCGACCGGCATCTCTTTGTTCTTGGGCCTGATATCGTAATTCTTGATCGCGTCCTCCGCCCAGCGCGCTTCGAGCCGCGCGTTCATAAAGCCGAAGCGCGAAAGCCTGTCGTGGCTCGCGATGGCGATATTCTTCTCCATGGACTGCACGGGGATGAAGCCCTCGACGCGCCTGTCCTCCGGCACGAGGCCGAAGCCCATGCGGATATTCTTCCCGATCAGCTTTGAAACGGGCTTGCCGTTGAACAGAATCTCGCCGCTCGTTTGCCTGGCCGCGCCGTAGATACAGCGGATCAACTCCGTGCGCCCGGAGCCCACAAGACCGCCGATCCCGAGGATTTCACCGCCGTAGGCCGTAAAGCTCACGTCCTTTAAGAGCTTGCCGTAGGCGAGGTTTTTCACTTCGAGACAGTTGTCCTCAAAGCGTTTCTCCCCCGTGCGCGCGCGCACCTCCCGCGGCTCGTGGCCGATCATCAGCGTCGTCACGGTCTTGGCGTTGATCTCATCCCTGCCCAGCACCGCGACAATCCGGCCGTCGCGCATGACGGTGAGCCGGTCCGAGAGACGGTACACCTCATCCAGCCTGTGCGAAACGTAGAGTATCCCCGCGCCTTTCTTCCTAAGTCCGTCTATCGTGTCGAAGAGCTTTTCGGACTCGGAAGCGGAAAGCGAGGAAGTGGGCTCGTCCATGATGATCAGCTTCGCGTCCATGGACAGGGCCTTCAATATCTCGACCATTTGACGCTGCGCCATGCCGAGCGTATCGACCACGGCGTCCGGATCGATCTCGAATTCGTATTTTTTGATGAGCGCGCGCACCTTTTCGCGCATCTCTTTCCGCGCCATAAGCCCGCCGCGCGCGATCTCCTGCCCGAGGAATATGTTCTCCGTGACGGACAGGGCCGGAATAAGCGACAATTCCTGATATATAACGGATATACCGTGCGCGCGGGCGTCCTGCCGGTTGCGGATATCGACGGGCGCGCCGTCCACAAAGATCTCGCCGGCGTCCCTGTCGTAAACGCCCGTGATAATCTTGATAATCGTGGATTTGCCCGCGCCGTTCTCGCCCATCAAGGCGTGTACCTCGCCGTACGCGACCTCGAGGTTCACGTCCTCCAGCACGGTGACGCCGTTGAACTGCTTGAAAACGCCCTCTGTCCGGAGCAAAACCTTATGTTCTTCCATATCGCTTCGCTCCTTTCGTCAAGCCGCGGCCTGCGTCACGCCGTCGGCGGAACGCCTCTTCTGCGCAAACTTCGCGAACTGCGCGTCAAACGCCGTGGCGATGATGATGATCGCGCCCTGGAATATAAACTGCCAGTAAGTCGGAAGTCCGAATTTATAAAGTCCGTTGAGTACCAAAATCATGAAGATCGAGCCGATGCACGCGCCGATCGTGTCCCCCTTGCCGCCGCCGAGCATGACGCCGCCGACGACGCAGGCGGCAATGGCCTGAAACTCGTAACCCGAGCCGAGACTCGCCGCGGCCGCGCCCATATTCGCGACGACCATAACGGAAGCCAGCCCCGCGAAAGCGCCGCTGATGATGAAGCCCAGCCGCCTTTGCCGCGCGGTGTTGATGCCGGACATCTCGGCGGATTTGGCGTGGGAGCCGAGCGCATAGGTGTACAGGCCGAACCTCGTGCGCGTCAGAGCAAAATAGGAAAGAACCGTCATGACGACCCATACGATCGTGATGTAGTAGACGCCGCCCACATGCTTGCCCATCGCGAGAAAACTCCTGCTCGTTATGGATTTGGAGACCAGATTGCCGCTGACGAGTTTTCCGCTGTCGCGGAACGCGAACAATAAGCCCATGCCCGAGTAGACGAAGCCCGTCGCCAGAGTCGCAACGAATTCCGTGAGGTGAACCGTCGTAACCAAGAGGCCGTTGATAAGGCCGCAGACGCCTCCGAGTGCGACGCCGACGACCAAAACGATAAAGCCGTGAAGCCCCGTAAAGGTCAGCCGCGAACTCAGTATGCCGACGACGCACACAATGCCGCCGCCGGACAGATCGATACCGCCGCCGAGGATCACGATCGAAACGCCGAGGGCGATCAGCCCGAGATACGCCGAATCCTTTAAGAGCATGAATATGTTTCGCGGATTCAAAAAGGCCGTTGTGGCGGCGGCGAAAAACAACGCCAGCGCGACCACAAGTCCGACGGAAATCAGCTTCCTTACGGTCTTGCTTCTGATCTTTGATTTCATGTACGCCTCCGCTTGCGCCCGCCCGTGCGAACGGGCGCCGATATACAGCGGGACCCTGCCCCGAAAAGCAAGGTCCCGCAATCTTCAGCGAATATCCCGATCAAACTCGGGCGCTTTCATTCGCGAATGAGCAAGGAGCCTTACTTGAACTCGTAAAGTCCCAAGGTTTCCCAACGCGAATCTTTGATAACATTTTCGACGTTCGCCGCCGTGGTGGGCACCGTCGGCATATCGATGACGGGCGTAGCCGTGTAGCCGGCGTTCACGGACGTAATGCCGGTTTCGATCATGAGAATCGTCAGGTAGAGCGCCGTCGCGTACTCCAGATATCCGTCGGAGAAATAGGTGCCGTACACCTTGCCGTCCTTGATCGCCTGCAGCGTGTTCGGATAGCCCATGCTGCCGTACACCTTGATCTCGTTCTGCCGGCCGGCCGCTTCGATGGCCTGAACCGCGCCTTGGGCGATATCGTCGGACACGGCGTAAACGCCGTCGATATCATCGTACTTCGTGAGCAGGTCGCGCATTACCGTGTTCGCGATCTCGGGAGACCAGTTGTCGATCGGCTGGGATTCGAGCAAGGTCACGCCGGCAGCCTCTTCATTGATGTAATCCTCAAAGCCCGTACCCATGAGGCTGATGGGCTTCTGCGCCGCCGGGCAGTCGAGCAGGATCACATTGCCCTCGCCGTTGATACCCTCGGCCAGCATACGACCCGCTTCCCGGCCGCTGCTGTAATCGTTGCCCTGTACGTGGAGCGTGTGCAGACCGGACGCGCCCACATTGATCGTGACGACGGGCACGCCCGCCGCTTCCGCGTCCGCGATCGTGATGTTCAGCGCCTCGGTGTCGGCCGCTTCGAGCATGATGGCGTCAAAGCCCTGCGTAACGCACTCGTTGATCATGGAGATCTGCTTGTTCAGATCGTACATGGGATCGAAATATTCTATCGTAATATTGGGATAGAATACGATCTGCTCCTCCAATGCCTTTTGCACCATGCTGTTCGTGACGCCCGCCGTGGACAGGGGGATGTAAGCGATCTTCACATCGGCGGGATCGCCTGTGGTTTCGCCGGCGGGCTTGTACCTAAGCCCGTAGACATCTTTCCCCTCAAACACCGCGCCTGCCGCCGCGTCGCCCGCATCCGCCGCCGCCGCGTCGCCCGTGTCCGCCGCCGCATCGCCGCCGGAACCCGAATTGTCGCAACCGGCCGTAAACACGACGACCAGCGCAAGGGACATGATCAGGGCCAATAACCTTTTCCGTTTCATCTTCCTCTCCTTTTTTTCACACTTCTCCAACAATAACAACCGAAACACGCGAACACGCGCATCTCCATCCAAAGCAACAGGCAGTATGGCTTGAAGTTTGAATGTTTGCAGTCATAGCATACCCCCTAGTGCAAAGCCTTGTCAATAGCGGGGAATATCAGCAAAAGTTATGGATTAACGACTAAAAATTATTGATTATCGGTTGAAGCTTACAGGGCAAGTCCGGTAAAGTACAATATATGCGATACGCGGCGCGATCGGCAAACGGTCCTGTGACAAACGGC
>JAITKU010000053.1 GCA_031278255.1 Eubacteriales Family XIII. Incertae Sedis bacterium
GTGCGTCGGTTTTATCGTTTTTCCATGCCTCCCTTCGTTATGGGCGGGGCCTTGACGCGTCTCCCGCCCGGCCGCGGCGTTCCGCATACGCCGGCCGCCGCGAGACGTATACGCCTCTCAAAAACACCCGCCGCCGGCCGACCGGAACACCCCAAAAGTTCGATCTGACAAACTTCACTTCCTTTTTTAATTTTATCATACAAGAAATGGCCTGTCAATCGAAAATTTTGCATATGTGTGATTATCAAGTGATAAGTGATACGGTTATTACAACTTTCTCTTGCGGGCCTCTCTTTTTCGTGGTATGCTGTTGCAAATGATTGCCGTATGCTTGTCGGAAACGGGGTGCGCGCGAGAGTCGGCCGCAAGAAATCGCGGGGAAAGAAAGGTCGTGTCAAATGGATAAGCCGGATAAGCCGGATCAACCGGATAAGCTGACGTTTACGATGGAGAACTATCTCGAAGCCGTCTATGAACTGTCGCAAGAGCAAGAGACGAAAGCGCGCGGCGCGCGCCTGACCGATGTCGCCGTCCGTCTGTCCGTGAATAAGTCCACGGCAAGCGCGGCGATGACGACGCTGGCCGAAAAGGATCTGATCGAGGCCGGCCGGTATCGCCGCATCGTCCTGACGGAAGCCGGGCACGACATGGCGTCGGCCGTCGCGGAGAAGCACAAAACGATCGGGCGGTTTTTTACGGAAATTCTGGACTTGGACGACGAAACCGCCGATACGGACGCCTGCGCGATAGAGCATGTCATCAGCGACAGGGCGATCCATGCCATGCGGAACTTTCTGAACGGACGCGTCCCGGGCGGCAACGCGAACTGCGGCTGAAGCCGCGTAAAACAGGCAATTTTGAGCTGTTTTTTACTTGACGGGCGCGGGCGGTCTTTGGCCCGCCTCCCGTGTACGGAAAATTCTCGAATGTCGAGGAAATTTTGCGATTCGACTAAAGTTTTCTCGGCTTTGGCCGATTTATAGGATGTGACGAAAGGTGTTTGCCGGATCGGAAAGATCGGGACGCCTTTTGTTGCCGTTTATTCTCGCTTAAATGACACCACATGCGGTCATTTAATATTCCTTCATACTCGAGGCAGAATCCGCATCCTTCAATGCGGATTTTGTCTGTTCGGATATGGGCGGCGCGCGGCGCGCCCGCCGTCCGCCCGAACGCGCGGCAAATTAAGGGGAGGTTAAGATGACGCGGCTTAAAGCAGACCTGTCGCTCCTGCTCGTCACCGCCTGCTGGGGCATATCCTATATTTTGATCGATATCTGCCTTGCGGAATTGTCCCCTTTTACCTTGAACGCGTGGCGCTTTCTCGGCGCTTTCCTCGTGGCCTTTCTTCTGACGCCTAAAAAATCGTTTCACGTCAACCGCGACACCCTCAAGTACAGCGCCTATATCGGCCTTTCGCTGCTGTTCGTCTATTCCGGCGCCACTTTCGGCGTCATGTACACGAGCCTGTCCAATGCGGGGTTCCTCTGCGGACTCACGGTGATCTTTACGCCTATCCTCGGCATCCTCTTTTTTCGCAAAAAACCGGAGGCGAAGCTGGTGCTTGCCGTCGTTTTGGCGCTGGCCGGCATCGCCCTTTTGACGCTGACGGATGATTTTCGGCTCGCGTCCGGCGATCTGCTCTGTATCCTGTGCGCCTTGGCCTACGCCGTGGACCTGCTCATCACCGAAAAGGCGGTGCGGAAGCCGTCCGTGGACGCTTTCCGGTTGGGCGTTTACCAACTCGGCTTCACGGGTCTTTTCATGCTGATCCCCGCGCTGATCTTCGAGACGCCGCGCGTGCCCGTCCTGCCGCAAAGCTTGGCGGCGCTGGCTTTCCTGACGATATTCTGCACGGGGATCGCTTTCGTGGTGCAGGCCGTGGCGCAGCAGTACACGGAAGCCGCGCGCGTGGGGGTGATCTTTACGCTCGAACCGGTTTTCGCCGGCGTTGCCGCCCGGGTTTTCGCCGGCGAGGTGCTTTCCGGCAAAGCGACTTTCGGCGCGGGTCTGCTCCTGTGCGGTCTCTTCATTCTTGAGATCGATTTCAAAAAACGCAAAAGGCAAAAAAATTCATAAATTATTACCGGAAATATGACAAATTATCACCGGATTCAGCCGGCATGGTTTTGTTATAATAAATGTAAAAGCGCATATATCGGCGACCTCCGACGCCTTTTCATCCGGCGAGGGCGGCGCGTGCAAATCGGGTGATCGGCATGGGATACGACGGCTGTGCGATACAATTTACATTCGAGGACGGCGGAGAACGTCTCGTTCACGTTTCGCCCGGCGAATCGCTCCTTGAGGCGGCGAAGAAAGCCAATGTGGCGATAGACGCGCCCTGCTCGGGCAACGGTTCCTGCGGCAAATGCCGCGTGCGTCTGCTGTCCGGCGAATTGCGGAGCGAAGCGAACCGGCATATCGACGCGGACGCGTACGCCGCCGGCTTGCGTCTCGCCTGCGCGAGCTTCGCGGCCGGGGACGCCGTTGTGCTGGTCCCGGATATCGCCTCCGCCTACAAGAGCAAGATAAAGACCGCGGACCTGCGCGGCGGACGCGAGGCGGAGGTCTTTGCGGCGTTTCGGCGCGACCTGACGGAGAGGGGCCTTGCGGGCGACAGCGGCGTCGAGATCGTTTCCGTCGCATTGCCGCCGCCAAGCCCGGACGACCCGGCGGCGGACAGGGAACGTCTCCTCATCTCCCTCGCGGCGGCGCTCGGCTTTGCCCCGGGCGAGGACCGTATCGATATAAGCTTGTACGCGCTGCGCAAATTGCCCCGCGCGCTGCGGGCTTTCGATTTTTCCGCGCGCTGCGTGCTGCGCCGCGAGAAACGCGGAGGCGGCGAACGTGCCGTACTGCTCGATATATTCCCCGCAAACGAAGAACCCCCGCTTGCGGGACTCGCCATAGACATCGGCACGACGACGGTATCCGCCCTGCTCGCGGATCTGCGAACGGGGGCGCCGATCGCCGAGGGTTCCGCCGGCAACGGCCAGATACGCTACGGCGCCGATGTCATAAACCGCATCATAGAGAGCGCGCGGCCCGGCGGCTCGGAACGGTTGCGAAGGGCTTTGCTCGACGAATGTATCCTGCCGCTGACGGCCGGCATGTGCGAGGCTTGCGACCTCCCGCAGGACAACATCTATCGGGTGGCCGTGACCGCCAACACCACGATGCTGCATTTGTTCGCGGGGGTCTGTGCCGATTATCTGCGGCTCGAACCCTACGTGCCCGCCTTTTTCGGCGCGGGCGTCCTGCGCGGCGCCGATCTGGGCCTCGGGGCGCATCCCGACGCGGAGGTCGTATTCGCGCCCTGCGTGGGCAGCTACGTCGGCGGCGATATAACGGCGGGCGCTTTCTCCTCCGGGATATACAGAAGCGAAGCACAGGCCCTGCTCCTTGACCTCGGCACCAACGGTGAACTCGTTTTCGGAAACGCGGACTTTCTGATGTGTTGCGCCTGCTCCGCGGGGCCGGCCTTTGAGGGCGGCGATATAAGCTGCGGTATGCGGGCGACCGACGGCGCGATCGAGTCCTGCCGCATAGACGCGGAAAGCACGGAGACGGACTGCACGGTCATAGGGCCGCGCGGCGCCCGCGCCGCCGGTTTCTGCGGCACGGGACTCATAGACCTGATCGGTGAACTCTTCCGCTGCGGTATCATAAACGCGCGGGGGAAGATCGTTCGCGCGGGCCGGCGCGTGTACCGGGACGAGGCGGGCGTCGCGGGCTACATCACGGTATTCGCCGACGAAAGCGAAAGCGGACGCGACATTTCGATAAGCGAGATCGATATCGATAATTTCATACGCGCGAAAGGCGCCATCTTCTCGGCCATACGGACGATGCTCGCGATCGCGGGCGCGGACGCGGCGGATATTGCGTCCGTATACATCGCCGGCGGCATAGGCAGCGGCATCGATACAGAGCGGGCGGTGCGCGTGGGCATGTTGCCCGATCTGTCCGCGGAGCGCTTCCGCTACGTGGGGAACACCTCGCTGGCGGGCGCCTACGCCATGCTCACCTCGCGCGCGGCCTGTGAAGAGATCGCGCGTATCGCGGAGGGCATGATCTATCTGGAACTTTCGTCTCACCCCGGCTATATGGATGAATTCATCGCGGCCTGCTTTCTTCCGCATACGGACGCAACCCTGTTCGGCGAAGCGCGCCGCTGAGGACGCGACCGCCGCGACACGCGCCCCGCCCCTGCGATCCAAAAAGAACAGCAAATACAAAGGAGGAAAACGCCATGCACGACAGCCATCCCGCGCACGCCCACCCGCACGAACACGGCGAACACGCGCACGCGCACGGTCCGGAGGGGGCGGCGAAGATAGCGGCCGTACTCGGTTACACCCACGCGCACAACGCGCAGCACGCCGAGGAGTTGGACGAACTGGCGCGCAAGTTGCGTCACAAGGGCTTCGCCGCCGCCGCAGACGCCGCGATCGCCGCGGCCGCCGACTTCCGAAGCGGCAACGAAAAACTCTCCGAGGCCCTGCGCCTTTTGAAGGAGGTGGAATGATGTGCCTTTCGACCGTCTACGCGCTTGAAAACGACGGCGGACAGACCCTGCTGTGCGAGTACGTCAGCGCGGTCAGGGTTTGCGGGAAAGACTTGGTTTTCACGGATATAACGGGCGAAGAAACCGGATTTTCCGGATCGATCCGGGGCGTGGACCTCGTGAAGAACACGATCACCGTCCGCAAGGAGGACGCGTGAGCGGAGCGGACGCGCGCAGTCGCAAACGGAGGTAAAGGATGGCATACACCATAGCGGTAACGGGCAAGGGCGGCACGGGCAAGACCACGCTCTGCGGGCTTCTCATAGACTACCTCTGCAAATCGGGCAAAGGCCCCGTGCTTGCGGTTGACGCCGACGCCAATTCCAACCTCAATGATGTACTCGGCGTCGAGATCGAAACGACGCTCGGCAAGATCCGGGAGGACATCGTGCGCGCGGAATACACGGAGCAGAACCCCATCCCCGCTTCCATGACGAAGCAGGATTATCTCAACATCAAGTTTTCCGACGCTTTGACAGAGGAGGACGATTACGATATGCTTGTCATGGGGCGGACGCAGGGCAAGGGCTGTTACTGTTTCGTCAACGGACTGCTGCAGACGCAGATCAACCGTTTTTCAAACAATTACAGGTACATTGCCGTGGACAACGAAGCCGGCATGGAACATATAAGCCGCGGGGTGCTTCCGGGCGTGGATATGATCCTGCTGGTCTCCGACTGTTCCCGGCGCGGTGTGCAGGCCGCCTCCAGAATCGCGGCGCTCGCGGAAGAACTCAAAATGAAACCGAGCGCCGTGCGACTGATCATCAACAAGGCGCCCGGCGGCGAACTCGACGCCGGCATACGTGAAGAGATCGAAAAGCAGGGCCTTGCGCTCGCGGGAGTCGTGCCGCATGACGCGCTTGTCTACAGGTTCGACTGCGACGGAACCCCCATGGTGGCGCTTCCCGCGGAATCGGAAGCCCGCAGGGCCTTTGAAGCCGTATTGGACAGTCTATTCGCATAACAGGACGGAGAGAGCGTCCGATCGAGCGCGTTTCCTCGCACGGTGCGCGGAAAACGAAGGGAGTGTGAACATGCCGGAACAGACCAAGGATTTTGCCACAATCGAACAGATGGAGGCCGACAGCGCCAAACTCCGGGAGATGGCCTGCGCCGCCTGCGCCGAAACTTGGGAGGACCGCAAGGTCAACCAGACGCCTCAATGCAAGTTCGGCGAGGAGGGTATATGCTGCCGCATATGCTCGATGGGCCCCTGCCGCATAACGCCCAAGGCCTCGCGCGGTATCTGCGGCGCGGACGCCCACACCATCGCGGGCCGAAACTACCTGCGGATGGCCGCCGCCGGCTCGGCCGCCCATTCGGACCACGGGCGCGAGATCACCCACGTGCTGCACAAGACAAGCCCCGACGGGAACTACAAGGTGCGGGACGAGGGGAAGCTGCTCAAACTCGCCGCCGAATGGGGCATAGAGACCGAGAACCGCGACATCTATGAAATCGCCCACGCGGTGGCGGAAACCGGGCTTATGGAATACGGAAAGCCTTTCGGGACCCTGCGCTTTGTGGACCGAGCCACGGAGGAACGCAAAAAGCTGTGGGCCGAAACCGAGATCACGCCCCGCGCCATAGACCGCGAGATCGCCGCGTCCATGCACATGACGAACATGGGCAACACCGCCGACGCGGAAGCGCTCGTGCGCCAAAGCCTCCGCGTGGGCATGGCCGACGGTTGGGGCGGCTCCATGATGGCCACCGAGTTTACGGACATCCTGTTCGGAACGCCGACCGCGCGCGCCACCGAAAGCAACCTCGGCGTGCTGGAGCGGGACATGGTGAACATCATCGTACACGGGCACGATCCCGCCTTTTCCGAAATGGTGGTCGTGGCCGCCGAAACGAAAGAAATGCTCGACTATGCCCGCAGCAAGGGCGCGAAAGGCATCAACATCGCAGGACTCTGCTGCACGGCCAACGAGGTGACAATGCGCCACGGCGTCCGCATGGCCGGCAATTTCCTCCAGCAGGAAAACGCGCTGCTGACGGGGGCTGTGGAGATGATCTGCGTCGATGTGCAGTGCATATTCCCGGCGCTCGGCCCGCTTTCGGAATGCTTTCACACGAAATTCGTGACGACCTCGCCCGTGGCGCGCATACCCGGCTCCCTGTACGTGCGGTTCAAGACCGAAACCGCCTTGGAACAGGCCATGGATATCGTCCGGATGGCGATAGACAACTACGAGAACAGGGACGACGCAAAGGTATTCATACCCGCGAGCAAGCAGGGCGCCGTCGTGGGATACCCTTGCGAGCAGATCATCAAGGAACTCGACGGCGTTACGAACAGCCACATAGACGAACGCGGCAGCTATCGGCCGGCCATAGACTGTATCAAGGCCGGCGTGTTGCGCGGCGCCGTCGCCATGGTGGGTTGCAACAACCCCAAGGTGCGTCCCGATTATTCGCATATAGAAATCATGAAAGAGCTTCTGCGAAACGATATCCTGATCGTTTCGTCCGGCTGCTCGGCCCAGGCCGCGGCGAAAGCCGGCCTGCTCAGCAAGGAGGCCAAATACCTCTGCGGCGCAGGTCTGCGGCGCGTCTGCGAACTGGTGGACATACCCCCCGTGTTGCACATGGGCGCCTGCGTCGATATCAGCCGCATGATGTTGCTCGTCACCGATATCGCCAAGGATTGGA
>JAITKU010000276.1 GCA_031278255.1 Eubacteriales Family XIII. Incertae Sedis bacterium
ATGACCAAAGCCATCCTGATGGCGGCCGGGCGCGGGACGCGCATCAGCCGCGAGATCAACGACTACTGCAAGTGTACGCTCGACATCGGCGGCGCGCCGCTGATCCGCTACACGGCGCAGATGCTGCTCGAAGGCGGCATAGAGGTGCATATCGTCGTCGGCTACGACAAACAGCGCATCATAGGCGCGCTCGCGGGGCTGCCGGTCGCGTTTCACGAGAATGTGTTCTACTCGATCACGAACAGCCTCGTGTCGCTGTGGTTTGCGAGAGAGGCATTGTGCGGCGACACGGTCATCCTCGGCAACGCGGATGTCTACTGGGAGAACAACCTGCTGTCCGTGCTTCTCGGCGAGACGCGCGACTGCGTGATGCTCTGCGATTCGAGCCGCGTGGAACAGGGCGACTATCTGTTCAACGTAGCGGACGGGAAGATCGTGGGCTTCGGCAAGGGCATGGACTGCCATCGGGCGAACTGCGAATACGTGGGACTCGCGGCGATTCGGGGGGATATGATTTCCAAATGCAGGACGCGTCTTGAGCAGCTGGTCGAGCGGCAGCGGCACGGCGAATGGTGGGAACAGGTGCTGTACAGTATGACCGCGGAGCGCCCGATCTGGGCGGAGGACGTGGCCGGAAAGTTCTGGGCCGAGATCGACTTCATCGAGGACTACGAACGCATACTGGAGTACAGGAAGCGTATCGACAAATGCGGAGGCGGGAATGGATAATCTGATTTCCGTTGTGATCCCCTGTTACAACGTGGAGAACTACATTGTGAAATGCCTTGAGAGCGTACTTTCGCAGAGCCACGGCAATCTGGAGGTCATCGTCGTGAACGACGGCAGTACGGACGGCACGGCGGACAGGATCAAGCCGTATCTGACGGACAAACGCGTCGTATACATGAACCGGCCGAACGCCGGCGTGTCGGCGGCCCGCAACGCCGGCACAGACGCGGCGAGGGGGGATTTTCTGGCTTTCGCGGACAGCGACGATTTTCTCGCGCCGGACATGTACGAGCGGTTGTACGCCGCCGTACGCGAGGCCGGCGCGGACACGGCCGTCTGCGACTACAATCTGGTATACGAGGACCGCACGGTGACGGCGTATTCCCAAATCCGCGACGAAACGACCGATGTGTACGACGATGTGTACGGATATTTTATGAAATACTGTGCTTGCGCGAGACCGAACAACTACATTTGGACGCGGCTGTATAAAACGGAGATTGTAAAGAAATCGGGCGTGCGCTTTGAGCCTTACCGGATCGGCGACGATACGCTCTTCAACTTCAAACTGCTGCCGCATATCCGCAGGGTCGTCTTCGTCGCGGGCGGACTGTACAACTATCTCCAGCGTTCGGACTCCAACGTGTACACGTTCGCGAACAAGGGCAATCCGGCCGAGGTTTACGCCGATACCTTTCAGGCCTTGGCTGATTATTACAGGGAGAATGACTGCAAGGAATTCCTCGCGGTGTTGCCGATACACGCTTTCACGCGGCTTCGGAGCGTGTTCTTTTACTCGCGGCTCGCGGGACAAAGCGACGACGAGATTTTGTCAAACCTCGCGTCGGCGTTCAAGGAACGCGATATTTACAGATACCTGACGGGGGCGGTGTCATGAAATACGCCCTCGTAACCGGATCGACAAGGGGCATAGGCTTCGCGATCGCGGCCGGACTCGCGGACGCGGGTTATTTTGTGTTCACAAACGGGCGCGGCGACATGCGCGCGAAACCCCCGGGGGAAAGATATCGGCACATAAAAGCCGATTTGTCCGGGCTTGAAGGCGTAAACGCCCTTGCGGAAACGGTGTTGCGGCGGGCACCGAAGCTCGACTGTCTCGTGCTGAACGCGGGGGCGACCTGCCGAAAGCCGTTTGCGGAAACGGAGTACGCCGACTGGCAGGCCGTGATGGACACGAACGTGAACATGCCCTTTTTTCTCGTGCGGCGCTTGCTCACGGGCATGGCGGACGGCGGCTCGATTCTGTTTGTAAGTTCCGCCATGGGTCTTGCGCCCCACGCGACCTCCGTATCTTACGGCGTCAGCAAGGCGGCGGTGAACATGCTGGCGCGGAGTTTGGTCAAGGAATTCGCGCCGCGGGGGATTCGCGTAAACGTGATCTGCCCCGGCTTCATCGATACCGAATGGCAGAGGGAGAAGCCCGTGTGGCTGCGGGAAAAGATCGAAGGCAAGGTCGCGCTCGGGCGTTTCGGCTCACCGGGGGAGGTGGCCGATATGTGTCTCGCTTTGATCGAAAACAGCTATGTGAACGGCGCGGTGTTGTCCGTTGACGGCGGCTATGATATGGAGTGAATGATGATGTACGATTATCTGATCGTGGGCGCGGGCTTATTCGGCGCGGTGTTCGCCCATGAAATGCGAGCGCGGGAAAAGCGCTGCCTCGTGATCGACAGGCGGTCCCACATCGGCGGCAACTGTCATACAAAGCGCGTGGCGGATATAGACGTTCACAGCTACGGCGCGCATATCTTCCACACGGACGACGGGCCGGTATGGGACTACGTGAACCGCTTCGCCGAATTCAACCGCTACACGAACAGCCCCATCGCGAATTACAAGGGCGAGATATACAATCTGCCCTTCAATATGAACACCTTTCACGCGCTGTGGGGCGTGCGCACGCCGCGTGAGGCGAAAGAGAAAATCGAAAGCCAGCGCCTATATACCGCAGAGCCGCAAAACCTCGAGGAACAGGCCCTGTCGCTGGTGGGCGGTGACATCTACGAGAAGCTGATCAAGGGCTATACGGAGAAGCAATGGGGGCGGAAGTGCAGCGAACTGCCCGCTTTCATCATCAAACGGCTGCCGCTGCGCTTTACCTACGACAACAACTATTTCAACGACCGCTTTCAGGGGGTACCCATAGGCGGTTACACGCCGATCTTCGAGAAGCTGCTCGCGGGCTGCGAACTGCGCCTGAACACGCCGTTTGACAGGGAGAAGCACGAGAAAGCCGCGAAGCGGATCGTGTATACGGGCGCGATTGACGAATATTTCGATTTTTGTTTGGGTGCATTGGAATACAGAAGTCTGCGTTTTGAAAGCGAGACGCTCGACACGGAAAACCATCAGGGCAACGCGGTGGTCAACTACACCTCGGCCGACGTGCCCTATACGCGGATCATAGAACACAAGCACTTTGCGTTCGGAACACAGCCCGTCACCGTCATAAGCCGCGAGTATCCGCGGGAGCGGAAAGCCGGCGACGAGCCATACTACCCCGTGAACGACGCGCGCAACAACGCGCTTTACGCGCGCTACCGCGCGCTTGCGGACCGTGAAGCGAACGTGTTGTTCGGCGGCCGTCTCGGGCTTTACCGCTATTTCGATATGTGGCGGGTGATCAAGGACGCGCTCGCGTGCGCGGAGAGGGAGATCGGATGATAAAACGTATTATGAAACCCGTGGCCGTTGTGATCTGCAATTACAACAAAAAGGATTTTGTACTCGACTGCATTGCGTCCGTGTTCGCGTCGGATTTCAAGGATTTTGATTTGATCGTCGTGGACAACGCCTCGACGGACGGTTCCGCCGAAGCCGTACGGGAACGCTGGGGCGACAGGCTGACGCTGCTCGTGAACGAGGAAAACACGGGCGGCTCGGGCGGCTTTTGCCGGGGCATGACCTATGCGATGGATAAGGGATGTTACAAGTATATCCATCTGCTGGATGACGACGTTGTGCTTGATAAGGGCGCGATCGGCGCCTTGTACGGCTTTATGGAAACCCATCCCGAAGCCGGTGTCTGCGGCTCGCTGGTCTGCCGGATGGCGGTGAGGGATTACATACAGGATTATGGGGCCATGATCGATAAGGAACGCATCGGCGTGACCCCGCTCTACGGCGGACGGCGCGTGGACGAAGGACTGCCCGACAGCGTCGAATGCGACTACGTCGCGGCCTGCTCCGCCGTGTTTCGTACCGATGTCTTAAAAATCACGGGCGTAATGGATGAAAAATTCTTTATTTACTGGGATGATATGGCGCTATGCTGGGAGATACGGCTGGCGGGATACAAGGTTTGCGCGCACGCCAAATCGGTTGTGTGGCATGAGGGAAGATATGCCGACAGAACGGCTTTCAGCAGATATTACTCGATCAGGAATAAAATCCATTGCTTTGCAAAATATCTGTCGGATGATGAATTTCACGCGTTCATAGGGATTCTTACGAATATGATATTCAGAATCTTTATTGTGAATCTGAACAATCCGGGGCATATCAAGAACTATTTCTTCGCCCTGGACGACGCGCTGAACGGCGTTCGGGGAAAGGCCGAGACTTACAAAATCGTGAACGCCGATAATATAAGCGAGAAATACAGGCGCGTGTTCGCGGGAAAACGCAGGATACTCCTGCTCTATGATAAGGCGGTCCCCGAGATCGACCGCGTGGTACAGAAGATCAAAAAGGTAAGCGAGGCGGAGATATGCCTGTACGCCGGCGGCGATGACGCGCCCTCCGTGGCCGGGATAACCCACGCGGCAAGCCCCGACGTCGATTGCGATCTCACCGTACAATTATGTTACCACATCCTCGACGTGGGTACATACGACCGCACAAAAGTATATATCGACAAATACACCAACGCGATACTCGACGACGCGGATTTTGATTTTTATGAGAATTATGAAAGCCACCGCGCTTTCTTCAACGCGGTGTTCGCCGGCTTCATAAAGGAAAAATTGCACGCGCTGCGCGAGAAACTGCGCAACGCG
>JAITKU010000002.1 GCA_031278255.1 Eubacteriales Family XIII. Incertae Sedis bacterium
TCGCGCGCGCGATCAGGCGGCAAGGAGCGGTCGCGTCCGTGGAATTGCAACACGCGGGCATGTTTGCGAACAGAATGGCCGCAAAGCCCGGCATCGCCTACGGACCCGTCGCCTGTGACGATGGCGGCAGGCGCGTACTTGAAATGCCGGAGGAGATCATCGCGCGCACCATTGAAAAATACGCGGAAGCGGCGCTTTTCGCAAAACGCTGCGGCTTCGGCATGGTCACGGTACACGGCGGCCACGGCTGGCTCATATCGCAATTCCTCTCCCCCTCCCTGAATACGAGAAAGGACAAATGGGGCGGCGCGCCCATCGAAAACCGCGCGCGCATCGCGGTCGAAATCTGCGACGCGATCCGAAAAGCGGTGGGACCCGGCTTTCCGACAGAAATCCGTATCAGCGGCTCCGAATGCTATCCGGGCGGATACGGAATCGATGAGGGTATCGCCTTTGCGAAGCAGCTTGACGGGCATGTGGACCTCATACACGTATCGGCGGGCAGCCACGAGGTCGAAGAGGTATTCACGGTGACGCATCCCTCGATGTTTCTGGAGGACGGCGTCAACGTGCGATACGCCGCAGAGATCAAGAAGCACGTCAAGACCCCCGTTGCCACCGTCGGCGCGCTGTCGGATCCCGATCTCATGGAGGAGATTCTGGCATCCCAAAAGGCGGATGTCGTGGAAATCGCGCGCGGCCTGCTGGCGGACCCGGACCTGCCGAAAAAGGCCCGCGCGGGCAGAGGATGTGAAATCCGAAGATGTATGCGCTGCCTCTCCTGCTTCTCGGAGCTGATGAAAGCGGGGCAATTCTACTGCGCGATCAATCCCGAGAGCGGCCGGGAGGCGGAGATGAAATTCAGTCTCCCGGCGGCCGAAAGGAAGCGGGTACTCGTGGCGGGCGGCGGGTATGCAGGCGGCGCTCACCTGCGCGGACCGCGGGCACGAGGTCGTACTGTGCGAAAAGAACGAGCGGCTCGGCGGAATCCTGCTCTGCGAGGAGGATGTGCCTTTCAAGCGCGCTTTGGCCCGTTATCTGCGTCTGCAATCGGAACTGCTCGAAAGGGCGGGCGTGGACATCCGCACGGGCACCCGTGTCACGCCCGCGTATGCCGCCGACATCGGCGCGGACGCCGTTATCGCGGCGCTCGGCGCGCGCCCGGTCGCTTTGGCCATAAGCGGCATTGACGGACCAAACGTCCTATCCGCCGAGGAAGCTTACCGGCATCCCGCGTCCGTCGGAGACCGTTCCGTAATACTCGGCGCGGGTCTCGTCGGCACGGAACTGGCGATATACCTCTCCATGCTCGGCAAAAAAGTTCGCATCGCGGAGATGAAAGGGGAAATAAGCGACGGGGGCAACTTCATACACGCCAGAGCGATCGCCGCAGAGGTCGCGCGTTACGCCATAGATATCCTTTTTTTCGCAAAGGCGGTCCTGATCGACGCCCGCGGCGTTCACTGCGAAACGCCCGCGGGCGACCGGTATCTTGAATCGGACACCGTGATATACGCCTCGGGACAGCGCCCGCTGCGAGACGAGGCCCGCGCCCTTGGGCGCGCCGCTTCGGAATTTTATCAGATCGGCGACTGCGTTTCGCCGAAAAACATCATGGAGGCGACTGCAACGGCCTATGAGGCCGCCCGGAATATCGGGAGACCGGACCGGGTCTGAGCGCGTCCGCGCGGCGAACCGTCCTCGATTGCGCTATGCGGGAGGAGCCATGGTAAACGATATCACATTGCAGCAGATAGAAATCTTTTTGACGGTGGCGGAACAGTTGAACCTGTCCGAAGCGGCAAAGGATTTGTTCCTCAACCAGTCGGTGGTCAGCCGGTGGATTTCCCGGCTGGAAACCCGTCTGGGCGTCAGACTGTTCCACAGAAACAACAGAGGCGTCGAACTCACGGAAAACGGGGAATTTCTCTATGAAACATTGAAGCCCCTGTACGAAAAACTCAGCAACACCCTGCGGGATATGCGCAGCGTGTACGACGTGACGGGCGATATCCTGCACATCGGTTGCCTGGATTCAAGTGAGGTGATCGGCGTACTGCGAACGCTGATCCCGCGTTTTGAAAAAATCAATCCGGATATTATAATCAAGCCGACCATGTTCAACTTCAATGAACTGCGGGATACGCTGATCTGCGGGGACCTGGACTGTATCGTTTCCTATTCTTTCGGTTTCGGCGAATATTGGAACATATCCACGAAGAAGGTCCGAAAACTCGACACATTTCTCGCCGTTTCCGCGAACGGCAAATTGGCGCGGTACAACGCGCTTCCGCCGCCGGAAGCGCTCGAGCGGGAAACGCTGTATCTGCTGTCCCTCGCGGAAATGACAGGCGCCGAAATCCGCGCGATCAAAATCTGCGAGCAGCTTGGATTCAGGCCCAAGGGCATAAAGTACATGTCGAGTTTCTTCGCGCTCGAAATGGCCGTCAAAAACGGCAGGGGCATTTCGATCTGCGGATCGAATCTGTGCGAACGCTTCCGCAGTCACGTCAAGCTGCACCGCATCGATAAACCCTATGAGGAACAATACGTCATATTGGCTTGGCGCGAGAACAGCGGCGCCGCATCGATGCGAAAATTCATCGACGCGATACCGGAGAGCGAATAAAGCGCCCCGCGGCAAGACCACGGGGTACCGCCCATTTTCCCCGCGCTTCGGCGCGGGGAAAATGGGCGGGCGAAGCGAACGCAGTGAGCGGCGGGGTGCGATCCCGCCGCTTTTTTTGTCTGCCCGGGGCGCCGCGGGCCGGATGGTATGCGATCGACAAAAAAGGCTTGTCTTTTTAAAAAATACGCACGCGGAATGATATTTCATGCTATAATAAACCGGAGGGCCGGGCATGCGGACCGGCGGCGCAAGGTCTTTTCACCGCGCGGCGGGAACGCACGGATTGCGGCGGCGGCACGCGCGGTCCGAAGAGAGGAACACGGAGTGAGGAACACGTCTCATACGGAGCGGGAGGTACTGTCATTTTTAAGAATACAAACGCATTCATTCGTGAATATCGCGCGGAATTTGTGGATCGCCTGAGCAAGGCTTTCGAGGACAGCGACCGGATCGAGCGGTATACCATGCTGGTGCGGCTGATTCGCAGATATATCGGCCGGCAATGGGTCTATACGAACGCGCGTTACGGCAAGACGGACGGCGGCAAGCAGGTCTATTACTTTTCCATGGAGTTTCTGATCGGAAAGTTGCTGGACAATTATTTGACGAATCTGGGGATACGGGATGTCGTGCGCGACGGGTTGGCACAGCTCAAGGTGGATCTCGACGAGATACTTGACGTGGAGGTGGACGCCGGCCTCGGCAACGGCGGTCTCGGTCGCCTTGCCGCCTGCTTCCTCGATTCGATGGCCTTTCTCGGCATACCCGGCCACGGCAACGGCATACGTTACCGCTTCGGCCTCTTCCGCCAGAAGATCGTGGACGGGCAGCAAGTCGAACTGCCGGACAACTGGCTGCAGCACGGCTATCCCTGGGAACTGCGCAAGCCCGAAAAGGCGATCGTCGTGCGCTTCAACGGCTCGATCAAGTGGAATACGGAAGGCCCGCGCCTCAGCTTTGAGCATGTCAACTACGACGCGGTCCTCGCCGTGCCCTACGATGTCCCCGTCATAGGCTACGGGCGCGGCGAGCAGATCAACACGCTGCGCCTCTGGAGCGCCGAGCCGGCGGGCGATGAGTTCGATTTCGCCTCTTTCAACCGCGGCGACTACGCCAAGGCCGTTCACGCGCGTTCGGAAACGGAGGCTATTTCCTATGTACTCTACCCAAACGACGACAACCAACCGGGCTTGGAACTGCGCCTGAAACAGGAGTATTTCCTCGTGGCGGCCGGCGTCGGCGCCATCGTCGCCCGCTGCAAGAAGAAGCGCGGCAGCCTGTGGGACATGAATGCGGGCGTTGCGATCCACATCAACGATACCCACCCGGCCCTCTGCGTGGCGGAGTTGATGCGCATATTGGTGGACGAAGAGGGCATAGGCTGGGAACACGCCTGGGCCATCACGGTCAACACGATCTCATTCACCAACCACACCGTCATGCCCGAAGCCCTCGAACGCTGGCCCGAGGAACTGTTCAAGCGCCTGTTGCCGCGCATCCATATGATCGTCGCGGAGATCGACAGGCGCCACAGAATGCAACTGGAAAATCTGTCCGCGACCGAAAGGCAGATCGAGGACACGGCCATCATCCGCGACGGTCTGCTGCACATGGTCAACCTCGCCGTCATCGGCAGCCATACGATCAACGGCGTGGCTTTCCTGCACAGCGAACTTCTGAAGCGGGACCTGTTGCGCGCCTTTTACGCCAACTTCCCGTACAAGTTCAAGAACGTGACGAACGGCGTTTCCCACAGGCGCTTCCTGCTGTGCGCAAACCGCGGGCTTTCGGGGCTGATCAGCGAGGCCATCGGCGACGGCTGGATCAAGGAACCGCAGGAGCTGGAAGGACTGGGGCATTTCGAGAATGACGCCGCTTTCCTGCGGCGCCTCGGCGAGGTCAAACGCGAGAACAAACAGCGTCTCGCAACGTACATCGAGGAGATGAACGGCATCACGGTCAGCCCCGACGCCGTGTTCGACGTACACGTGAAGCGCATTCACGGCTATAAGCGGCAGCTTTTGAACCTGTTCAAGATCATGGAGCTATACAATACCGTGCGGGAGAGTCCGAACGCGGACATATCGCCCGTCGTGTTCATCTTCGCGGGCAAGGCGGCGCCCGGCTACCGCTTCGCCAAGATGATCATCGGCCTGATCAGCGCCGTGGCCGAAAAGGTCAACGCCGATCCGCTGACGCGCGATGTGCTGCGCGTCGTGTTTCTGGAGAATTTCAACGTGAGTATCGGCGAGATGATCTATCCGGTGGCTGACATAAGCGAGCAGATCTCCATAGCCGGCAAGGAGGCTTCCGGCACGGGCAACATGAAACAGATGATGAACGGCGCGATTACACTCGGGACGCTGGACGGCGCAAACCTCGAAATCCGCGACGCCGTAGGCGAGGAGAACATGGCGCTCTTCGGGCTTAAAATCGAACAGGTCATGAGTTTTTACCGCAAGGGCGGTTATTCCGCTTGGGATGAGTACCACGGCGATTGTCGCATAAAGCGCCTCGTGGATCAGCTTATCGACGGTTTTTTCCCAAACGCGGGCAGCGATTTCAGGGATATCTACGACAGTTTGCTGCGCGACAACGATGAATATTTTGTCCTCAAGGATTTCCCGTCCTACATGGACGCTTTCGGCAAACTGCAGACGCTCTACCGGGATGCGGATGCTTGGCGGCGCATGTCGCTGCGCAACATCATGCGTTCTCGCTATTTCACCAGCGACGAGACCATAAAGAAGTACGACGCGGAGATATGGAGGACCTAAAAGAAGGGGGTGACTTATGCGTAAGAAGCGATGCATTGCGATGTTGCTGGCCGGCGGACAGGGAAACAGGCTCGGCGCCCTGACCCATTCGATCGCGAAACCGGCGGTCTCTTTCGGCGGCAAATACAGGATCATCGATTTCAGCCTGAACAATTGCGTCAGTTCGGGTATCGACCCCGTGGGCGTGCTGACGCAATACCGGCCCATGATGCTCAACGCGTACATCGGTACCGGCGCGTCGTGGGATTTGAACGAGGCGGACGGCGGCGTTCACATATTGCCGCCCTATCAAAAGCGGGACGGCGGCGGCTGGTATATCGGCACCGCCAACGCGATTTTCCAAAACATGGACTTTATTTCCGGCTATGATCCCGACCATGTCCTGATCCTGTCCGGCGATCATATCTACACGATGCGCTACGACAGGATGCTCAAGTTTCATATCGAAAGCAAGGCGGACGTGACCATTTCCGCCATGGAAGTGCCTTGGGAAGAGGCGAGTCGTTTCGGCATACTGACGGCCGCAGAGGACGGTCGTATCACGAAATTCTCTGAAAAACCGCAGCGGCCGGACAGCAATCTCGCTTCCATGGGCGTCTACGTCTTTAATACGAAATTGCTTGCGGACGCGCTGACGGAGGACGACAACGATCCCGATTCCTCGAAGGATTTCGGCAGCGACGTGTTGCCGCGTTTGCTTGCGCAGGGCAAGTCCCTGTACGCCTACAGGTTCAGCGGCTACTGGAAAGATGTCGGCACGATCGAGAGTTATTACGAGGCCAACATGGAACTGCTGCGCGAGGAACCCTCGTTCAACATCTTCGATCGAAAGGAACGCATCCTGTCCAACAGCAACATATTTCCGCCGCACTACATCTGGCCCGAAGCCAAGGTCGAGAACAGTCTGGTCTGCAACGGCTGCAGCATACGGGGCGCCGTCATAGATTCCGTCATATGTCCGAACGTCCGGGTCGAGGAGGACTGCTCCGTCGTCGATTCCATCATACTGCCGGGGGCGCGGATCGAGCGGGGCTGCACGCTGCATAAGGTGATCGTGGGCGAAAACACGCAGATCGGCAAGGACAGCTTGATCGGGGCGAAAACGGAGGGCGGGGAACCGCCGCAGCAGGGGATCACGGTCGTCGCGGGCAATATGTGCATCATCGAGGGCGCGCGTGTCCCGGAAGGGGAAAACGTGAACATCGAATAGCGGGAGCGCGGCCTTGCGGCGAACGAGGCACTGTTCTCATAGATATTTGCGGCAGCCGAAAGGTTGCACCGGAGGCAAAAATGAACGAAACGATGGGACTCATCTGCGCGAATTACAACACGGAAAGCCTTGGCGCCCTGACGAGGGACAGGCCGCCGGCCTCGTTGCCTTTCGGAGGCCGCTACCGGTTGATAGACTTCGTGCTGTCCAATATGGTCAACGCGGGCATCCGCACGGTGGGCATCGTCACGCCCTATATGTACCGCTCCCTGCTCGATCACCTCGGCGCGGGCAAGGAATGGTTCCTCGACCGCAAGCGGGACGGGCTGTTCATACTGCCCGGCTCGATCTACGGTTTCAAAAACATGAGTACGCAATTTCTCGTAAAGGATATGATCCGGAACATGGACTACCTGACGCGCGATTACAGGGAATATGTTATTGTAACCTCTGCAAATCAGGTATATAATATGGACTACAGAGCCCTTATCGAGGCCCACGCGAAGAACGGCGCCGACGTTACGCTCGCGTATCGGGGTGAGAATCCGGCGCATTGGAGCAAGGGACTCTTCCTGGATTTGAACTTTGAGAAGCGCATTACAAAGATGTTCCGCGTAAGGCCGGAAGCCGCCCCCGAAGAAATGCCGCCGCCGGCGCTGTTTATCGACTGCATGATCTTCAAAAGGCAGGTCCTCGTGGATCTGATCGGTTGGTACCTCTCCGTGGACCATATGGAATTGACCGATGTGCTTCTCGAAAATATAGGAAACATTCAAATATACGGGTATGAGTTTACGGGCTATCTGGGCAGGATCGATTCCGTGAATTCTTTTTTGAAATGCAGCAGGGATATCCTGTTGCCTGAGATTCACAATGAGATGTTCTTCGGCAAAAGACCCGTCTACACAAAGACACGCGACGGCGCGCCGACGCGCTATTACAGCGGTTCGGCCACGAGCAACGCGCTGATTCCGAACGAATGCACGATTCGGGGGCGCGTGGAAAACTGCGTCCTCTTCCCCGGCGTGACGGTCGGGGCGGACGCGATCGTCAAGGACAGCGTCATCATGCAGCGCAGCGTTATCGGCCGCGGGGCCGTCGTGGAGAATGTCATAGCGGACAAGTATGTCACCGTCGGAGACGGCGCGGTCCTGCGGGGAAGCGATGAACATCCCTTGGTATTGGGGAAGAGAAGTACGATGTGATACTTCCGTGAGGTATGGACTATGAATATATTATACGCGATTTTTGAGGCTGTTCCCTTTGCGAAGAGCGGGGGTCTCGGCGATGTGGGCGGCGCTTTGCCTTTCTTTTTGAAAGAAAGCGGACACGATGTGCGCGTCATCATGCCCAAGCACGACGCGATACCGAGCAAGTTCAGAAGCGAGATGAAGCTGCTCTTCAGCTTTCAGGTGCAACTGGGCTGGCGGACGCAGTATTGCGGCATAGAAATGCTCAAACACAAGGGCGTGATCTATTATTTTGTAGACAATGAGCAGTATTTCAAGCGCGATTCGCTGTACGGCTACGGCGACGACGAGGAGCGGTCTGCCTTTTTCTGCAAGGCGGTGTTGCTCTGTCTCACGCATCTCGAACGTTTCAAACCGCAGGTTATCCACTGCAACGACTGGCACACAGCGCTCATTCCCGTCATGCTGAAAGAGTATTTCGGCGAGCATCCCTACTATTATGGTATCAAAAGCGTCATCAGCATTCACAATCTGAAATATCAGGGCGTCACAGGGCGCGATTTCCTCGCGGATGTCCTCGATATGGCGGATCACGTTGCGGCACACGACTATCTGTCTTTCGGCGATGCCGTCAACTTCCTGAAAGGCGCGCTGCATTACGCGGACGAGATCACGACGGTCAGCCCGACCTACGCCAAAGAGATCACGACGCCCTATTTCGGAGAGGGCTTGGACGGCGTGCTGCGCTGGCGCGGGGAATGCTTGAGCGGCATACTGAACGGCATCGATTACGGCGAATACGATCCCGCCATCGACAAGATGATCTTCAGGACCTATACGAACGGCGACAGCGACGGAAAGGCTTTCAACAAACGGAAGTTGCAGGAGGAGCTTTTGCTTCCCGCAGAACCCGATACGCCGCTCCTCGTGATCGTGAGCCGTCTCACCGAGCAGAAAGGCTTTGATCTGATCGCGCATATTATGGAGGAACTGCTGTACGCGGGCGACGTGCAACTTGCCGTTCTCGGAACGGGAGATTGGCGCTACGAGGAGATGTTCTATTATTTCGCGAATCGCTATCCCGAGAGGATAGCCGTTCGCATCACTTTCGACGATATGCTGGCGCGCAAGATATACGCGGGCGGCGATATCCTCTTGATGCCGTCGAAGTTCGAGCCTTGCGGCATAACGCAGATGATCGCGATGAAGTACGGGACGCTGCCGGTTGTCCGCGAAACCGGCGGCCTGCGCGACACGGTGACGCCCTACAATAAATTCACGGGCGCGGGTACGGGCTTCGGTTTTGCGAATTACAACGCGCACGAGTTGCTTTTCGCCGTTCGGGAAGCGGCGGAGGTCTGCCGAAACGAACGCGCCGTATGGCGGCGGATTCAAAAGAACGCCGGCGAGCTTGATTTCAGTTGGCGCGTCTCGGCCGATCGGTACGCGGCCCTGTACGAAAGGATATGCAGGCCCAAGCTTTTCAGGAAATAGACAGGGGTTTTCAATGAACAGAATTTCGCTGTATCACAATTCTCATCTCGTGCGGTACAGATTTCCTTTCGGCGCCGTTCCTTGCGGCACGACGGTCGTGTTTTCGCTGGATGTCACGGGTCTGCCGGCCGATTGTTCCTGTAATCTGCGCATATGGTTTCAGGATGTCGGCGAAATCCTGGTTCCGATGTCCGTAATCGGAGAACTGATACCGCCGGATATGTCCGGCGACGGCTTCGGCGCCGTTTGCCGCAAGTACGTCTGCAGCTATACGACGCCCGACACGCCGGGCAATGTCTGGTACTATTTCATCACGGCGAGCAGCGGCGTTACGCGCTATTACGGGAATAACGACCAAAGCCTGGGCGGTGAGGGCAAGGAGGCCTTTTCACCCCCGCCCTCCTATCAACTCACGGTCTACGAGGACAGCCCCGTTCCCGCCTGGTGGAAAGAGGGTCTCGTCTATCAGATATTCGTGGACCGGTTTTTTCGCGGCAGCGATTGGAAAGAACGCTTTTTCAACGCACAGCACGCGGAGAACAGGCAGGGACCGACGCGCATTTTGCAGAGCGACTGGAGGGATGTTCCTTTTCTGTACAAGGACGATAGGGGATGGGTCATGCGCTGGCCTTTCTTCGGCGGCACGCTCGAGGGGATTCGCGAGAAGCTCTCCTATTTGAGAAGTCTCGGCGTTACCATCCTCTACCTGAACCCCATATTCGAGGCCGCGAGCAATCACAAATACGACACGGGCGACTACATGAAGATCGATCCCGGCTATGGGGACGAGGCGGTCTTTCGTTCGCTCGCCAAGGAAGCGCAGGACTGCGGGATATCCATCGTGCTGGACGGCGTGTTCAGCCATACGGGCGCGGACAGCCTCTATTTCAACAAGTACGGCAATTATCCCGGCGTCGGCGCGTGGCAGTCCAAGGATTCCCCCTACCGATCTTGGTACCGCTTCAACCATGAACCCGCGGGTTACGAATGCTGGTGGGGCGTGAACGATCTGCCGAACGTCGAAGAGTCGGATCCGAGTTACCGCGCCTTTATCTGCGGCGACGACGACAGCGTGGTACGGCACTGGATCAAGGCCGGCGCGCGCGGCTGGCGGCTCGATGTGGCCGACGAACTGCCCGACGAATTCATACGCGAGATACGGAAAGCCATGAAGGAAACGGATCCCGACAGCATACTCTTGGGCGAGGTTTGGGAGGACGCCTCCAACAAGACGAGTTACGGCGCCGTCCGTCAATACCTGCTGGGCGCGGAACTCGACTCCACGATGAATTATCCTTTCCGCGATTGGAGTCTGGATTTCTCGATGGGCCGCATAGCGCCCGCCGAGGTACACGCCCGCGTCATGAGTCTGTATGAAAACTATCCGCGGGAATATTTCTTCTCCTGCCTGAATCTGATCGGCAGTCACGACAAGCCGCGCGTTCTCTCGGTTCTGGGCGAGGCTCCGATCAACGCGGAACACAGCGAATGGCAGAAACAAAGTCTGCGCTTGAACGACGCGGAGCGGAACTTGGCCAAACGCAGGTTGAAGTTGCTTTCCGTTTGGCAAATGACCTTTCCCGGCGTTCCCTCTGTGTTTTACGGCGACGAAGCCGGCGCGGAGGGCTTCGACGATCCCTACAACAGGGTGCCTTTCCCGTGGGGCCGCGAGGACGGGGATATTCTGGAACGATATCGCGCCGTCGGCAATCTGCGCGCGGAATACGACCTGTTCCGCAGGGGGGAATTCGCTTCCTACGGCGCTTACCGGCATATGTACGCATTCAGCCGGCAGACCGAGCGCGAACGCGCCGTTGTGTTTCTGAACGGCTCGCACGACGAGAGCGAAGAGGCGTTGATCGCGCTTTCGCGGGAAGAAACCGTATGCGTCGAACTGCTTTCGGGCGAGCTTCTCGAACCGGAACACGCGGATGCGACCGCAGGCGAAACGGGCCGTCGCAATGAAGCGCTGTCGTGGGCGGGCGGCGACCTCGATTCTTGGGGTGGCCGGACGCCGGCTGCGCTGCGCGTAAAAGTCGGGCCGCTCGAAAGCAAGATCGTGTACATCCGAAAGGCTGATCCCGCGAGCCTCGTCATGCGAACCCTGCCGCGAGCGGCGGGCGTACTCTGCCACATCACCTCCCTGCCCTCCGAAACGGGCTGCGGGGACCTCGGCAAGGCCGCCTATGACTTCTGCGACTACCTCGCTTCCGCGGGGCAACGGATATGGCAGGTGTTGCCGATCACGGCGGCGGGCGGAGGCAATTCTCCGTATTCGGGCGATTCTGCTTTCGCGGGCAACGAACTCCTGATCGACACAGACGCTTTGGCCCGGGCGGGACTCCTGGCGGAGGACGATTTGCCTAAACAAAACCTGACCGCACGAGTATTGCATAACATCGTGACGGGCGGCAGCGGAAACCGCGCGGATTTCGCACGCGTACGCGCCGTCAAATATCCCCTGTTCGAGAAAGCTTTCGCGGCTTTCGATCGGAACGACACCGACTTCTTGGATTTTTGCGACAAACATCTGTGGCTCTCTGACTACTGCCTCTATCGCGCCATAAGCGACAAACAGGGAAAGGCCCCGTGGCAGGAGTGGCCGGAGGCCCTGCGCGACCGCGATCCGCAAGAACTTGCGCGGTGCAGGACGGAACTTGCGGACGCCGTTGCTTTCCACGCTTTCCTGCAATATATTTTTATGAAGCAATGGGACGCGCTCAAGGCTTACGCCGCTAAGCGCGGTGTTTCGATACTCGGTGATCTGCCTATCTATGTTTCCGCATCGAGCTGCGACACTTGGGGGAATCGGCACCTCTTTGATTTGGACGAGTGTGGGCGTATGCGCAAATCGGGCGGCGTACCGCCCGATGCGTTCACCGAGGACGGCCAGAATTGGCGCAATCCCGTATTCCTTTGGGAGGCGAACAGGCGGCAGGGCTATCGCTGGTGGATCGAGCGCTTCCGCCGCAATCTGCAGCTTTACGACTATCTGCGTATCGATCATTTTCGCGGCTTTGAGGCTTGCTGGGAAATCCCCTCGGATGCGAAAACGGCGCGGGACGGCAACTGGAGCAAAGGACCCGGGAAAGCGCTCTTCGAGGCCGCTGCGGACGCGCTCGGCCCGCTTCCGATACTGGCGGAGGACCTCGGTGTGATCACGCCGAATGTGAACGACCTGCGTCACACCTTTGCGTGGCCCGGCATGAAAGTGTACCAATTCCACGCGGACGCGATGATACCGCAAAACGGCGGTGAGGCGGATGCGAAAACGGACCTTGCGGCCCGGGACAAAAGCGCGCGGGAGGACGCCGCGTTTTTGCAGGTGTTTTATACGGGCACGCACGACAACGATACCCTCGCAAGCTGGGTTTCCGAAAAGCTGCGTCTTTCGGAACATGTTCCGCCGTCGGTCGGGGCGTCTTGGGGACAAGCCCCTCGGGACAAGTCCGCAGGACCGGCGACCGCTCTTTCCGGGCGCGTGCGGGATATCTGCGCGACGATCATCGAAAGGCTGTACGCCGCGCCGGCCATGTGGGTCATCCTGCCTCTGCAGGATGTTTTCTTCCTAGACGCGGACGCGCGCATGAACACGCCCGGCACAGCCGAGGGGAACTGGGTTTGGACCGCACCCGAAGAACTCTTTACGCAGGAGACCGCAGCTTGGCTCCGCAACTTGGCCGAGCAATACGACAGAATGGGATGATGGGAGACTGCCGTTAATGGTTGACATACGCGCTTTATTATCCCAATCCGAAAATTTGTATCTCGAATGCAAATTGGCGGGCGGCGGGATTCCGTCCGGCCTGTGGGAAACATACGCGTCCTTTGCCAATACGGCGGGCGGCGTTATACTGCTCGGCGTCGAAGAAAAAACCGGCCGTTTTATTGCCAAGGGTGTTTCCGATCCGGACGGAATGATAAAGGATATTCGGAACACGCTGAATAATTCTCAGAAAATCAGCGCGAACATCCTTTTCGACAGGCATATCTACGCGGCGGATTATGAGGGCGCGCGTATCGTTGTGATGGAAGTGCCGCGGGCCAACCGACAGGACAAACCCGTGTTCGTCGGAACGGATATGTTCAGGGGAACATTCCGCCGTAACGGTGAGGGGGATTATCATTGCAGGCCGGAAGAGATCAAGGCGATGTTGCGGGATCAATCGGACATCGGCCCGGACAACACCTTGCTCGAAAATTTGGCGCTCGACGCTCTGAATGAGGATTCTGTCCGCCGCTATCGGCTGATGTTTCAAAACAGCAAGCCGAACCATGTGTGGAATCGGCTGACCGACACGGAGTTTCTTGTAAAAATCGGCGCCGCAAGGAAAGGACAGGACAGGCAACTCCACCCGAATTTGGCGGGCTTGTTGCTGTTCGGCGAATTTGTTTCCATTACCGACGAACTCCCCTTTTATTTTCTGGACTATCGCGAACACCTGTCCGACAGCACGCGATGGTCGGATCGCGTATGTTCCGGCGACGGGATCTGGAGCGGAAACGTATTCGATTTTTATTTCAAGATTATCGAGCGGTTGACGGCGGATGTCAAAGTGCCTTTTGCGCTGAGAGGCGGATTGATCCGCGTGGATGAAACATCCGTGCATATTGCTCTGCGGGAGGCCTTGGCCAATGCTTTGATTCACGCGGATTATTATGGAAAACAGGGTATTGTCATAGATAAGGAATTCCGCAAGATTACCATATCAAATCCGGGAACTTTCCGCGTCGGTATTGAAGAGGCCATTGCCGGCGGCATAAGCGACGCCCGCAACGGGCGAATTTTCAATATGTTCGCGTTGATCAACGTCGGCGAGCGCTCAGGGACGGGCTTATGCGATTTGTTCAACGTCTGGAAAGAATACGGGTTTAAGCCGCCGCTCATCAAGGAAAGTGTCGACCCGGATCGCATTACTTTGACTTTGCAGATTGAGATTCCCGATATATATGATGATCCGAGCTGGGACAGTAAGGATACTCTCAACAGCTACCTCCGAGAAAATGCGGGTAATCTTTACTGGAATGAGGGTAATCCCAAGGGTAATGCGGGTAATCTTGATGAAAATGACGGTAATTTCAAGGTAGGTGACGGTAATCCCGACGAGAATGAGGGTAATCTCGGTGGAAATGACGGTGATTTCGAGGTAGGTGACGGTAATCCTGAAGAGAATAAGGGTAATCTTGGTGAAAATGCCGATAATTTTGAGGTAGGTGACGGTAATCCAAGCAAAAATGAGGGTAGTCTTGACGGAAATGACGGTGATTTTGAGGTATGTGACGGTAATCCCAGCGAGAATGAGGGTGATTTTGAGGTAGGTGACGGTAATCTGTCTGATAATGAGAAGTGTGTTTTTGACGCTATAGTTAAGGATGTGACATTATCGGCAGTGAAGATAGGCGAACAAGTGGGTATATCGAGATCTACGGTTGAACGCGTTATCCGTTCCCTGAAATCAAAGGGATATATCGAACGCGAGGGTTCAACGCGAGGGAAATGGATCATTCCGAAATGAGGGGGTGTTGTCACGACGCTTTAAAACAAACCGCCCCGTTGAATCCGTTTGCAAATGAGCAGAGGTGCAAATGCCGAGCGCTTTGACAAGGAGGTGATGATATTGGAAGCAGCGGAAATCGTGCAATTCATCAAGGATGCGGAGAAGAAAACGCCCGTCAGGGTATTTTTGAAAGAGAAGCGGGAAATCCGTTTTGAAAACTGCCGTGTGTTCGGCGTCGGCGATAAGATTGTGTTCGGGGATTGGCGCGATGTCAAGAAAGCGCTAAAGGCGCAGCGCGCGGATATTGAGGACCTCGTGATCGAGAGCGATTGCAGGAATTCGGCGATACCCTTGCTCGATATGAAGGACATCAAGGCGCGTATAGAGCCGGGCGCGGTCATACGGGACCGGGTCGAGATCGGCGATGGCGCCGTTGTCATGATGGGGGCCGTGATCAATATAGGCGCCGTCGTCGGCGCGGGCACGATGATCGATATGGGCGCGATTCTGGGCGGCCGCGCGACGGTCGGAAAGAACTGTCACGTGGGCGCGGGCGCGGTGCTGGCCGGCGTCATCGAACCGCCGAGCGCGAAACCCGTCGTTGTCGAGGACAACGTATTGATCGGTGCGAACGCAGTGGTGCTGGAGGGGGTCCGCGTCGGCAGGGGCGCAGTCGTGGCGGCGGGCGCCGTCGTAATTGAGGATGTGCCGGCGGAAACGGTCGTGGCCGGCATTCCCGCGCGGGCCATAAAGAGCGTGAAAGACACCGCCGCGGCAAAGACAGAACTCGTGCAGGCTCTGCGGGAGATATGAGGCGCACAGGGCACCGCCGCCGGTAAGCAAACAGGGCGAAAACACAGGGCGAAAACCGCCGGCGATTTTTCGTTGGCGGTTTACTTATGTGCCCCTGTATGGTATACTTTGAATCGCGGCGCTGTGTTTTCGGAAATGGCGGCAGCGCATTTGGAGGAAGAAGATATGAACAGGGATACGCTAAAGGGCATTACCGCAGGATTCATTGTCGCGGCCCTGCTGTTCGGCGCGGCGGCCACGGCCTTTGCTTCCGTGGGCACATATCCGCTGACGGCCTCGTTCGCGAGCATCCGGATATTCGTCGATGGCAAGCAGATAGACCCGCGGGACGCCAACGGCTCTTCCGTGGAACCTTTCATTATCAACGGCACGACCTATCTGCCCGTGCGCGCCGTCGCGGAGGCGCTCGGCATGGAGGTGAGCTGGGACAACGCCGCCAAGAGCGTATACATCGGTACGCTCCCCGCGCCGCCGAAGTCTGCGGAACCCGCGGTTCCCCCCGCCGAAGCCGCCCTGAAGAAATGGCTCTCGGAGAAAGGCGCGGACTTCAAGCTGGTGATGGAATCGTATTTCGGCGAGGGAACGAAAGTATTCCTGAACACCGACGGCAGCAAGCTGGTCATGGAGATATCCAAGGTGACGAAAACCGGCACCCCTCAGGACGAGCGTTTGCGGCAGGAAGAGGCTTTCATCCAAGGGCTGGCCGGCATCGAAAACGATTACCAGCAATTGCTGGACCTGATACGGGCGGACACGGGCCACAAAGAGATCACGATGGACATCTGGCATTATTTCGACGAAACATTGATTTACACACAGGAGATTCGATAGAGCGTATGATCACATATAAAAGCACCCGGGGCGGTGACGAAACCAAGAAAAGCACGGAAGCCATCATTCAAGGCATCGCACGGAACAAAGGTCTCTTCGTTCCCGATATCATTCCGCCGCTTTCGTTTAAGCCGGAGCAGAAGATCGGTATGCCTTACCGATATACGGCGTTTCACGTCATGAAGAGCTTTTTGCCGGAGTTCACGGAGGAGGAACTGGAACGCTGCATCATCGGTGCCTACGATTCTAAGTTCGAGGCGCCCGAGATCGCGCCGCTTGTGAAAACCGAAAAGGCTTATTTTCTGGAACTTTACCACGGGAGAACCGCCGCGTTCAAGGATATGGCCCTGTCCATCCTCCCCTATCTGCTGACGACGGCAATGAAGAAAGAGAAAGAGGCGGCGCGGGTCGTGATCCTCACGGCAACCTCGGGGGACACGGGCAAGGCGGCGCTGGAGGGCTTTTCGGATGTTCTCGGCACGGAGATCGTCGTTTTTTATCCCAAGGACGGTATCAGTTCCGTGCAGGAACGGCAGATGGTCACGCAGAACGGCAAGAACACGCACGTCTTTGCGCTCGAGGGCAATTTTGACGACGCGCAGGCCGGCGTGAAGCGGATATTCAACGATGATACGTTCGCGGCCGAACTCGCGGCAAAAGGCTGCAGGCTTTCCTCCGCCAATTCCATCAACATCGGCCGGCTCGTGCCGCAGATCGTCTACTATGTTCATGCGTACTGCAAGCTCTTGGAGGTCGGCGCTCTGCACGCCGGCGATCCGATGAATGCGGTCGTACCGACGGGGAATTTCGGCAACATTCTGGCCGCCTATTACGCTAAGCGCATGGGTATACCGATCCGTAAACTGCTGTGCGCGTCCAACCGCAACAATGTGCTGACGGACTTCCTCCAAACGGGCGTCTACGACGCGAACAGACCGTTTTATGTAACGAATTCGCCGTCGATGGATATTCTCGTTTCCGGCAACCTCGAACGCATGTTGTATCACCTGTCCGACGGGGATTCCGCCGAGGTTGCGGCACTGATGGCGACGCTGGAGAAACAGGGCCGTTACAAGGCGAGCGCGCGCGTGCGGAAAGGTCTCGGCGATTTTTACGGCGGCTTCTGCGACGAGGCGGAAACCCTTGCCGCCGTCAGAGCGCTTTACGAGAGAGAGCATTACTTGATGGACACGCACACAGCGGTGGCCTACAAGGTCTACGAGGATTATCTGCGCGATACGGAGGACCGAACGCCCACCGTCATCGTTTCCACCGCCAGCGCCTACAAATTCGCGGACAGCGTGGCCGGCGCCCTCGGTCTCGATGTGCGCGCGGGTGAATTCGCGGGCATTGCGGCCCTGCACGAAAAAACCGGCGTGCGCATTCCGGACGCGCTGAAGAATCTCGCAAGCAAAGAAATTCGTCACAGAGGCGTCGTCGCGCTCGACGAAATGACAAACGCGGTGCGCGATTCGTTGGCGCAGGTGTAAGACCGGCGCAACGCGCGATGACCGGCGACCCCGTCAGACAAAGCGCCGCGGGATTTCCCTTTCGGGAAATCCCGCGGCTTCGGTCGTTTTTGCGGCAAGATGTCGTCTGCGCAAATCGAATCGCAACGCT
>JAITKU010000142.1 GCA_031278255.1 Eubacteriales Family XIII. Incertae Sedis bacterium
CGGCCTCGATTTCCTTTGGGATTTCAATCATGCGCAAAACCTTCCGTACGGCGGGATTGTCTGTATATCTTACAGTATACCATACTTTTGGGTTTTGGTCGGGCTTTGCGCGGAAAACGCACACGGCCTCCGCATGAAAACGCATTTTAAGGAGAAAATCCACATTGGGATTTTTAGAAACGGGTCACGATGTCGCCCGTTCGATCTGTGCGGCTTTGCATATGCGGCATTTTGCAAGATTCCGGAAAACAAACAACCGAGCGGCCCGTGCCGGAACCGCCCCGTCGCGTCTTTGCCTACCGGAACACGAGCGAAATGAGTTTTTCGAGGTAAGCGTCGCTGACCATTGTCTGCTTTCGGCACCGTTTGAGCGGCATCCGCTTCGGCACGCCGCCCGCTTTTATGATGTCGCGGGCAAGTCTGAAGTCAATCGGTCGGAAGATGAAGCTTTCCGTACTTTCACGCGCAAACCGCGCGCGTATAGGAGAATTGTATTGTCAATCCGCACTATTCGGAGTATAATAACGACAAAGGAAACCCCATTGACGCGAAGAAAGCAACCGTGCCGGAAGCGGCGCACCGAAAGGATTTTGATTTGACCACGGAGTTTGAAAAACCCGCCGGCGACGCGCGGCAGCCGGCGGACCGGGAAGAAAATGTGAGCCGCCTGCGCTATGGCGGCAAGGAGATCATCCTGATCGCGACCGCCCACGTATCGCAAAAGAGCGTCGCGCTCGTCAAGCGCGTGATAGAGGCGGAACGCCCGGACAGCGTTTGCATCGAACTCGACGACGACAGGCTCAAGAATATCAAGGGTCCCGATGCTTGGAAAAAGACGGACATCGTAAAGGTGATCAAGGCCAAGAAAACCGGCTTTCTGTTCGCGAATCTCATCCTGAGTTCGTATCAGAAAAAGATGGCGGGCAAGCTCGGTGCGCGTGTCGGGCAGGAGATGGTGCAGGGCATGGAGAGCGCGGAGGCGGTGGGCGCGACGCTCGTGCCGGCCGATCGCAAGATACAGACCACTTTCCTGCGCATATGGCGCAAGCTCGGAGGGATGGAGAAAGCGAGGCTCCTGTCCGGCCTGCTGTTCTCTTTCGGCTTCGGCGGCGAGGATGAGGAGATCACGGAGGACGATCTGCAGGACCTGTTGCGCGGCGATATGCTCGAAGCCGCGATGGGCGATATCCGCAAGAAATTCCCCAAGGTGGGCGAAATCTTGATCTGTGAGCGCGATCGCTATCTCGCCGACAAGATCAAACACGCGCCCGGCGACAAGGTTGTGGCCGTACTCGGCGGGGCGCATGTGCCCGGGGTCCGCGCGGAGATATTCAAGGAGCAGGACGTGGAGGAGATATCCGCAATCCCGTCGGCCTCTCCCGTCGGCAAGGCGGTCGCTTGGCTGATTCCGATCCTGATCGTCGCGCTGATCGTCTACGGTTTCACGCAGGGCGCCTCCGTCGGGCTGCAAAGGCTCGGGACCTGGCTGATCTGGACGAGCGCGCTGGCGGCCGGCTTCACGGCCCTCTCGCTCGGGCATCCGCTGACCGTGCTGACGGCCTTTGCCGTCGCGCCCTTTACCGTACTCCATCCTTTCTTGGCCTGCGGCTGGTTCGCGGGCCTCGTGGAGGCCTTTATCCGAAAACCCACCGTCGCCGATATCGAAAACGTGCCGGAGGTCATACTGAGCGTCAAGGGCTTCTTCAAGAACCGCTTCCTGCGCATCATCCTCATCGTCGCGATGGCCAACATCGGCGCGTCCATAGGGACTTTCGTCGCGGGGCTGGATATTATCAAGAGCATTTTTTGACTTTTTAATGCAAATTTTCCATATAAATCTATCCGCAAAAGCACTTGCGATTCGCCGCGAGGCGTGTTATACTGAAAAGGCTGTTTATTCTGTTGGGTACACGAATATGACCGTGTACGGGAGATCAGAAGGAGGAAACGGATCATGAAATCGGAGATTCACCCCACATATACGGATTGTCAGGTGACTTGCGCCTGCGGGAATTCATTTGAAACCAAATCGACAAAGGCCGAGATTCGTCTCGATGTGTGTTCGGCCTGCCATCCCTACTTCACGGGCCAGCAAAAATTCGTGAACCGCGGCGGCCGCGTTGAGAAGTTCAAGAATAAGTATAATATCGATTGACGGGGAATCGGCATGAAATGATCGGGCGGTAAAAAATTTTCGGAGGCTTACGCTTCCGATTTTTTTACGCGCGGCCCCGCGATTTTGCCTTTGTTTTGTCCGGCCGTAAGGCCCGGGAGGTTTTTTGGACGTATGTTCGGACTCAGAAAAGAATTGAAACCCTTTGTTCCCGCGCTGCTCCTCGTGGTCGCGCTGCTCTTCGGGCAGGCCATGTGCGACTTGGCTTTGCCGCGCTATATGTCGGATATTGTGAACACGGGCATACTGCGGGGCGACAGGGTTTATATCGTCCGCGTGGGCACCGTTATGCTCGCGGTCGCCCTGCTCGGCGCGGCGTGCAGCGTCGCCGTCGGCTATATCGGCGCGCGGGTGTCGGCCGGACTCGGCCGCCGGCTGCGCAAGGCGGTCTTTCATCGGGTGATGGGCTTTTCCAACGCCGAATTCGATAAGCTTACGGTCTCGTCGCTGATCACACGCACGAGCAACGATATTACGCAGATACAGAACATGACGGTGTTCATGGTGCGCCTGCTGTTTTACGCGCCCATCCTGGCCGCCTTTGGCATATGGCGCGCCGCGGAAACCGATTTCGATATGTCTTGGATCATCGCGGTTGCCGTGGGCGCCGTCCTGTGCCTGATCGCCCTTACGCTTACGGCGGTCATACCCAAGTTCAAATCGATGCAGACCTTGGTCGATGGGATGAATCGCGTCGTGCGCGAAAGTCTGTCCGGTATGCCGGTCGTGCGCGCTTTCAACGCGCAGGGCTTTGAAGAGACGCGCTTCGACGATGTGAACCGCGAATTGACGGCGGTCAACCTCTTTGTGGGCCGCGTGATGTCAGCCATGATGCCCGCGATGATGCTGATCATGAACCTCGTGACGGTACTCGTGGTATGGGTGGGCGCGCATCGCATTTCGGCCCTCGATATGGATGTGGGGGGCATGATGGCCTATATGCAGTACCTTATGCTCATCCTCATGTCCTTTCTCATGATGTCCATGATGTTCGTGCTGATCCCGCGGGCTTCCGTTTCGGCCGGCCGCATCGCCGAGGTTTTGCGTACAAATTCCTCGATCGCGGACGAAGCCGCCGCGCCCGCCGACTCGGCGCGGAATGACGCCGCGCCGAAAACCGGCATCGAATTTCGCAATGTGCGCTTCACCTACCCCGGGGCCAAGGACGAGGCGCTGCGCGATGTGAGTTTTACGGCAAGGCCCGGGGAAACAATCGCCTTTATCGGCTCTACGGGCAGCGGCAAGTCTACGCTGGCGAACCTGATTCCGCGTTTCTATGACGTGACGGAGGGCGTGATTCTGGCGGACGGAGTCGATATAAGGCGTCTGCCCCTCGCGGAATTGCGGCGGCGCATCGGATACGTGCCGCAGAAGAGCGTGCTGTTCACGGGAACGATAGGCGACAACATCGCCTACGCAAACCCCGATCTGCCGGAGGAGGCCCTGTGGCGGGCGGCGGAGATCGCGCAGGTCCGCGACTTCATAGAGGACAAGGAGGGCGGCATGGCCGCCGAGATCGCGCAGGGCGGCATCAACGTCTCCGGCGGGCAGCGGCAGCGCCTGTCCATCGCCCGCGCGCTCGCGCGCGACGCGGATATATACATCTTCGACGACAGCTTCTCCGCGCTGGATTTCAAAACCGACGCGGCCCTGCGCGCCGCCTTGAAGCGGGAACTGCGCCAAAGCGTCGTCCTCATCGTCACGCAGCGGGTGAGCGCCGCAATGCAGGCGGACCGCATCATCGTACTCGACTGCGGCCGTGTCGCCGGCGCGGGACGGCACGCGGACCTGATAGGGCATTGCGCGGTCTATCGCGAAATCGCCTTGTCGCAGCTCGATACGGAGGATTTGACATGAACGGACATCGGAACAAGCCGCACGGCGCCGCCCCGAGGCGCGGCGGACCCATGGGCGGCGGACCTATGGGAGGCGCGCACACGGGCGGCGAAAAATCCAAGGATTTCAGAGGCTCGATGCGCGCCCTTTTGCGCTATATCGCGGTCTTTCGTCTGCGGATCGCGGCGGCCGTCACATTCTCGATCCTCTCTACGGTGTTCGTTATCATCGGCCCTAAGCTGCTCGGCGCGATCACGACGGAGTTGTTCGACGGCGTGGCCGCGCATTTTGCGGGAGGGGGCCTGTCGATCGATTTTCGCCGCATCGCCGATTACTGCCTGATCCTCGCGGCGCTGTATGCGGCCTCCGCCGCGTTCGCCTGCGCGCAGGGCTGTATCATGACGGGCGTCGCGATGCGCGTCACCTATCGTTTTCGCAAGGATATCTCCGAGAAGATCAACCGGCTGCCGCTGCGCTATTTCGACGGACAGACCCACGGGGAAGTGCTGTCGCGCGTCACGAACGACGTTGACACGCTCAACCAGACGCTCAACCAGTCGCTGACGCAGATTATCGGTTCGTTCACGATGATCGCCGGCATACTCGTGATGATGTGCGGTATCAGTCTGCTGATGACGGCCGCGACGCTCGTCATTCTGCCGATCTCCCTGGCGCTCGCCGTGCCCGTCGTCAAGCGCTCGCAGACGCATTTTCGGAAGCAACAGGAATATCTCGGGCACCTCAGCGGGCATATCGAGGAGAACTACAAGGGCCATGGCATCGTGCAGGCTTTCAATCGCGAGGCGGAGGTCCGCAAGGCTTTCGACGCGCTCAACGAGGAACTCTACAGGGCCGCGTGGAAGTCGCAGTTCCTCTCCGGGATGATGATGCCCATCATGGGCTTTATCGGCAATCTGGGCTATGTGGCGATCTGCGTCCTCGGCGGGTATCTCGCCGTCAGGAAGCTGTTGAAAGTGGGCGATATACAGGCTTTCATCCAATATTCGCGCAACTTTATGCAACCCATAAACCAGCTCGCGAACATCTCAAACATCCTGCAATCGACCGCGGCGGCGGCGGAACGCGTCTTTGCCTTTCTCGGCGAGGAGGAGGAAAGCCCGGATCGCGACGCGGCGCCCGCGGATAAGGGCGCGGTCAAGGGGCATGTGCGCTTCGAGCATGTGCGCTTCGGATACAGCGCGGACAAGATCATCATTCGGGATTTCTCATGCGAGGCGGCGCCGGGCCGGCGCGTCGCCATCGTAGGACCCACCGGCGCCGGCAAGACCACGATCGTCAAGCTGCTGATGCGTTTCTATGAGCCGAACGGCGGCCTTATTCGCATAGACGGGCGCGACGCGGCCTCGTTTTCGCGCGCGGACCTGCGCGGACTCTTCGGCATGGTGCTGCAGGACGCTTGGCTGTACAACGCCACGATTCTGGAAAACATCCGTTACGGCAATTTCGACAAGAGCGATGAAGCGGTCGTCGCCGCCGCGAAAGCCGCGCGTTGCGACGAATTCATAGATCGGCTTCCGGGCGGCTACGACATGGTGATCAACGAGGACGCGGACAATATTTCGCAGGGGCAAAAGCAACTCCTGACGATCGCGCGCGCGTTTTTGGCAAACCCGCCGATCCTGATACTGGACGAGGCGACGAGTTCCGTGGATACGCGCACCGAGGTTTTGGTGCGGCAGGCCATGGAAAAGCTGCTGCGCGACCGAACGAGTTTCATCATAGCCCATCGCCTATCGACAATAAAGGATTCGGACCTGATTCTCGTCATGCGGGACGGCGATATCGCGGAGCAGGGGACGCACGAGACCCTGCTCGCGCAGGGGGGATTCTACGCCGAGCTTTACCGGAGCCGGTTTTCGGATGAGTAGGGATGCGTCAGGCCGCCGCGCGTTTCTACGTGCGGTAGCGCGCGTTGATCCGCACGTAGTCAAGGGTCATATCGCAGCCGTAGGCGATCGCGCTCTCGTTTCCTTGATTCAGGTTGATCAGGATGTGTACCTCATCCTGCGAGAGGATTTCTTTCGCCGGCGCCTCATCGAAGATACAGGCGACCGAATGCTCGCAGACGGCCACGCTCTTCTTCCCGGCGGCGAGGGCTATATCGATGTTGTCCACCTTGAAATCCTGATCGGAATAGCCGACCGCGACGAGTACGCGGCCCCAGTTCGCGTCCTCGCCGAACACGGCGGTTTTCACGAGGTCCGACTGTATGACGGTCAGGGATACGCCGCGGGCGACCTCCTTGCTCGGCGCGCCCGTCACCCTGCATTTCAAGACCTTTGAAGCGCCCTCCCCGTCCTTGACGATATGGTGGCAGAGGTACGCGGTGACGGTGCGCAGGGCGGCGCAAAAGGCGTCGTAATCCCTGCCGGGTCCCGTGACGGGCTTGTTGCCGGCAAGACCGTTGGCGATGATCGCAACCGTGTCGTTCGTGGAGGTGTCGCCGTCCACGCTGATCTGATTGAAGCTGTCCTTTATATCCTCGTCGAGCGCCGTCTGCAGGACCGCGGCTTCGATGGCGGCGTCGGTGGTGATGAAGCACAGCATCGTGGCCATATTGGGATTGATCATGCCGCTGCCTTTCGCGATGGCGCCCATGCGACAGGTTTTGCCGCCGAGCGTGAACGAAACGGCGACCTCCTTGATCGACTTGTCCGTCGTCATGATGCCGCGCGCGGCGGCCTCGGAACCGTTGTAGGAGAGCCTTTTGACGACCTTGGGGATGCCCTTTTCAAAGGTTTCGAGGTAGATGGGCGAACCGATGACGCCCGTCGAGCAGACGATCACGTCTTTCTCGTCTATCCCGAGCGCCGCCGCCGTCAGGCGGCAGGTTTCGCGCGCGATCTCGAGGCCCCCCGGCGCGCAGGTGTTGGCGTTCCCGCTGTTGCAGATGACGGCGCGCGCCTTGCCGTCCTTGAGATGTTCCTTGTTGACGAGGACGGGCGCGCCTTTCAGTTTGTTTCTCGTGAAAACGGCCGCGGCGCTGCACATCGCGTCGCTGACGATCAGCGAAAGATCGTTCTTCCGGATATTTCTGCGAAAACCGCAGTGCGCGCCCGCGGCCCGGAAGCCCTCCGGCGCGCACACGCCATTCCCAATATATTCTGTTTTGTACATGGACACCTCCGTTTTGTTCAATTTTGGCTCCGTCCAAAATTGAAGCGCCAAAGGCGCACTTCAATTGTTGAACGGATGTTTTGAGGGGACAAGGGCTTC
>JAITKU010000155.1 GCA_031278255.1 Eubacteriales Family XIII. Incertae Sedis bacterium
CTTGTCAGAAGAGGGGCCGTTGCGGTTGCCGCAAAGAGCGCGGCCCTCGAATACCGCAACGCCGCTTCGCGGAATACCAAGCCGGAGGCCTAGAAATAGCCGGCTTTTGCATGGAATCCGAGTAAGCCCGGGGGGCGTTGCGGCGTTGCGGGATTTGAAATTATTCCGAGTTTCTCAATGTTTTTTTCAGGGTTTTGTGGTATAATCGTATGGGCCGCGCGACGCGCGCGGTTTTTTGGTTTATTGCGAAAGGGGAAAACTGTGAGAAAAAAGAAGATATCGATTATGAGCGCGGCCCTGGCGGCCGCCCTGTGGCTCGTCTGCGCCGCGTCTGCGTTTGCCGCCGCGCCGAGCGTGACGGCGCGTCCCGAGAGCAGTGTGGTCAACGCGGTGCAGGGGGACAGCGGCGTGGATTTTTTTATGATCCTCGTCAATGAGGGCAAGGACAAGCTTTCGGGTATAACGGCGGAGCTTGAAAAGGCGAGCGGATTTTCGCGCGGCAACCTGTTGCTGGGGGACGAAGAGGTGGCGGCGAACGGGCAAGGGAGGTATCTGTTCAGCGTCGATATCGATGACAGCGCGAACTACGGAAGCCACACCCTTTGGGTGACGTTTTATCGCGGCGGCGGCGACGCGCCGCGGGAGGAGTTGACAAGGGGGAGCGTCGTGATCAACGTCAGCCGCAACGTCGTCTTGTCCTCATCGACGCAATTCGACGTTCCGGTCCTCGATATGGCGTATAAGGCGGAGGGCGGCGATTCTCTGAAAGCGGGCGAAACCAACAGTTTTTCCGTTACGGTAACGAACAGGGGCAACATCATGCTGCAGGATGTGCAGGTGACGCTCGCGCTGCCTGACATCATGTCTTTGGAAAACAGCGTGGCCGTGCAGTATGTGGGCTATATGGGCGTGGGCGAATCAAAGACGGTGCGCTTCCCCGTGTATGTGGACGAGCGCGCGGCGAACAAGATATACGCCGTCAACGTGCAGATGCGCGGCCTCAGCCGGGGCGCCCCCGCTTCTTTCGACCGCGCCGTATACGTGCAGGTGACGGGCGGCGCGGAACAGACCAAAAGCCGGGATATCGAGATAGGCGGCATCAGTCTGCCGAGCGAGGCGGAGGCCGGGGCCGAGTTCGTCATGCGCTTCAGCGTCGAAAACAAGGGCGAGCGCGACGCGGAGGATGTGAAGATAGAGCTTGCGCCCGAGGAGGGCGTCATAAACAAGACCAAGAACGTTTTCATCGAACCCGTGCTGAAGCCGGGCGCGTCCAAAAGCTACGAGGTGACTTTCTTCAGCGATAAGGAAAAGGCCGCGCGGAAGAGCTATTCCATTCGCATCGCGGCGACCGTCGGGACGGGCGAGAGCGCCGTAACGGTGTCGCAGTACGCCGGCATATTCCTGAACAAGGACCGGGCGGCGGGCGCGGTCAAGAATCCGCAGATTATCGTGGAGAATTACAGCTTGGGACGGGAGTTCGTAAAGGCGGGCGAGAGTTTCGGCCTCTCGATAGACCTGTACAACACCAGCCCCGAGGATATTTTGAACATAAAGGTCAGCCTGAGCGCCGAATCGGGCGCTTTCGTGCCCGTGGGGAGCAGCAACTCGTTCTTTATCGAGCGGCTGAACGCGCGGGAACGCGTTTCAAAGCATATCACGATGGCGGCGAGTCCGAACGCGGAGCAAATGACGACGGCGCTGAACGTCTCCATGACCTATGAGGACCTCGAGGGGGCCGTGTTTCAAGCCACGGACACGATCTCCGTACCCGTGGTGCAGCACACGTCCCTGACCGTGGATGATATCATCGCGCCGCCGGATCTTTACGCCGGTATGCAGACGGGTCTTGACGTGCGATTTTACAATACGGGCAAGACGCAGCTGCGCAACCTGCGTGTCGTCGCCGAGGGCAATTTCGATGTCACGGAATCCACGAGCTATTACGCGGGCAATATGGCGAGCGGCGCGAACGACAGATACAGTTTCGGCTTCGTTCCGCGGGAGGCGGGGCCGCTTTCCGGCAAGATCGTATTCACCTACGACGATCCCTCGGGCGAAAAGCGGACGGTGGAGAAGGAGTTTTCCTACACGGTCATGGAGCAGTCGCCGGAGGACGCGGGGGTTTTTGAGGAAACGCCCGCAGAGGCGCCGAAGAGCCGGACGCCGCTCTACATAGGCGCGGCCGCGGCCCTCGTCCTGATCGTCGCCCTGTCGGCCCTCAGGCGTTTTCTGAAGCGCAGAAAGCTGCGGCTTGAAACGGAAATAGACGATGAACAGCTTTGATGTATTCGGTTTGAGCGTCCGCAATCTGCTGCGCAGAAAGACGCGGACGGTGCTGGCGGTCATAGGCGTCGTTATCGGTATCTGCGCGATCATCGTGATGTTGTCCATAGGCTTCGGCCTGCAGGAGGGTTTTCGCGCCACGATCGAGCAGTGGGGCAATCTGCATCTCGTCACGATCTATCAGTCCGGCGGCGGGGAGGTCTATGAGAGTTCCGCGGGCGGCGGCCGTACGCGGCAGGGCGGCGTCAAGCAGATCAAGCTGGACGATAAGGCGATCGCGGCGATGGAGAAGATTCCCGGGGTGACGGCGGTGTCGCCGCGGGAAACCGCTTGGCTCTCGCTCGCGATAGACAACTATATATCCTCGGGCGTCAACGTGATCGGCGTCAGGCCGGAGGTGCTGGAGAAATTCAATTACAAGGTGGAGCGGGGCAGTCTGCTGAAGCAGAGCGACAAGGACGGTATGCTGTTCGGCAATCAGATTCCCGCCGGTTTTTACAATCCCAAAAAAACTTGGGGCAGCAGCGATTCGGGTAAGCCGCTCGTGGACGTGATCACGGGCAAGATCGGCGCGAGCGCGGATTGGGACTACGGGCAGCCGCCCGGGAACCTGCCGGATGACGGGGAAAAGACGGAGTACAGCGAATACAAGTTCAGGGGCGTGGGCGTATTGGCAAACCCGGACGATTACGATACCGCCTACAACGTGTATATGCACATCGATACGGTAAAGAAGATCAACGAGGATACGGCGCGGGCCGAGAAGCGCAGATACGACAGGAACGCGGGTTATCAGCAGGCCATGGCCTACGTGGACGATATTGAGACGGTGCGCGCGGTCAGCGAGTCCATACGCGCCATGGGTCTGCAGACGAGCAGTCTGAGCGACGCGCTGGATATGATGCAAAGTCAGGCGCGGATGATACAGGCCGTCCTCGGCGGCATAGGCGCGGTGTCGCTTCTTGTGGCGGCCCTCGGCATTACGAACACCATGATCATGTCCATCTACGAGCGGACGAAGGAGATCGGGATCATGAAGGTGCTGGGCGCGAATCTGCCGGATATACGCAGACTCTTCCTCACCGAGGCGGCGCTCATCGGCTTTGTCGGCGGTCTGTTCGGGATCGCCTTAAGCTACGGCTCGTCCCTCCTCATGAACACGGCGCTGCTTTCCGTGATCAGCGATGTGCTGGGCGGTCTGTCCGTCGAACATATCTCGCTGATACCGCTTTGGCTGCCGGCGGCTGCCCTTTGCTTCTCCACGGCGATCGGGGTGGCCGCGGGTTATTCGCCCGCGCGTCGCGCGATGAATCTGTCGGCTCTGGAAGGCATTCGCAACGAATGATATTGTATTTTTGCGGTATTCGGCTTATAATGAAGGACAGATACGCTTTTTCGGCCGGGCCGCGCGGGGGAGGCGGCCGGCCCCGCAGGGGATCGGAGGTAATATTTAGATGAAAAGTAAACAAATAGCAAAAGATTTTTATTGGGTGGGCAGTCTCGACCCGGATTTGCGGGTGTTCGACATCGTCATGGAGACGGAATTCGGCACCACCTACAATTCCTACGTGCTGAAAGGTTCGGAAAAGATTGCGCTCTTTGAGAGTTCCAAGGCGAAATTCTCCGATTCCTATCTGGAAACCCTTTCCGGGACGGTCGATGTGGCGGATATCGATTATCTGATCGTGAACCATACGGAACCGGACCATTCCGGCAGCGTCGAGAAGCTGCTCGAAATCAATCCCGGCATCCGGATCGTGGGGAGTCCCGCCGCCGTCAATTTCATGAAGGACATCTGCAACCGGGATTTCGGCGCGACCGTGGTCAAGGACGGAGACGCGTTGTCGCTCGGCGACAAGACCCTGCGCTTTGTCGGCGCGCCCAACCTGCATTGGCCGGACAGCATGTTTACCTATGTGCCCGAGATCGAAACGCTCATTTCCTGCGATATGTTCGGCTGCCACTACTGCAGCGAGCGCATTACGAACGAGGCGATCGAGGACGAGGCGGGCTATCTTAGGGCGCTGCGTTATTATTTTGACAACATCATGGGACCCTTTGCCGCCGACGTGCTGCGGGCGATCGAAAAGACGGAGGACCTTGCCGTCAAGATCATCGCGCCGGGGCACGGACCCGTCCTGACCCACGCGCCGCGCCGGATCGTGGAATTCTATCGCGAATGGGCCTCCGTCAAGAATCCGAACGCGCGAAAGACCGTCGTGATCCCCTACGTTTCGGCCTACGGCTACACGGAAACGCTTGCGCGTCGGATCGCGGAGGGCGTGCGGGACGCGGGCGATCTCGATGTGCGCTTTTATGATCTCGTGACGGCGGACCGGGCGGCGGTGCTGGCCGATATCGCGTGGGCGGACGGCCTGTTGCTCGGAACGCCCACGATCGTGGGGGATGCGCTCAAGCCCGTTTGGGACCTTACCGCGTCGATGTTCGCCAAAACGCACGGCGGAAAGTTCGCCTCCGCTTTCGGCTCCTACGGCTGGAGCGGCGAGGGCGTGCCGCATATCCTGACGCGGCTCTCCCAGCTTAAATTCAGGGTGTACGGCGATGGTCTGCGCGTCAAGTTCAAGCCGAACGACGCGGAGTTGCGGGGGGCCTACGAATTCGGCTTCGGCTTCGGCGCCTCCGTGCTTTCGGGCAAGGTCGTGGCGCCGGTGAAGAAGGGCGCGAAGCGGCGCGTATGGCGTTGCCTCGTCTGCGGCGAACTCGTTGAGGGGGATGAGGCGCCCTCCGCCTGCCCCGTCTGCGGCGTCGGCCCGGATCAGTTCACGGAGGTCGAAGCGCGGGATACGGATTTCGTTTCGGAGAAGAAAGAGCGTTTTATCATCATAGGAAACGGCGCGGCGGGCACGAGCGCCTGCGAGGAGATACGGCGGCGCAACAAGGTCTGTTCCATAGAGATGATCAGCCGCGAGAATATCATCGGCTACAACCGTCCCATGCTGACCAAGGGCATACTCTCGGCGCCGGACGATATCAACCTCTTCATAAAGCCCTACGACTGGTATGGGGAGAACGATATACGCCTCACGCTGAACGCCGACGTGACGGAGATCGACACGGAAAGGAAAGAACTGCGCCTCGCGAACGGCGAAAGCAGAAGCTACGACAAGCTGATCCTCGCCACGGGCGCGGACGCTTTCAGGCCGCCCATACCCGGGGCGGAGTCGGCGGGCGTGTTCGCCGTCAGGCAGCTCTCGGACGTGGTTGCCCTGCGGGGATTCATGAAAGGGATACGGAGCGCGGCGGTCATAGGCGGCGGCGTGCTGGGGCTTGAGGCCGCCTGGGAACTCAGGAAGAGCGGTTTGCCGGTCTCCGTCGTGGAGGGCGGCGCCGGCCTGATGCAGCGGCAGCTGGACGCGCAGGGGAGCGCCATCCTGAAAGCGGGCGCGGAGAAAGTCGGCGTGACGGTGCATATCGGAACGGGGGTCGCGGAAATCCTCTCGGCCGGCGGAAGGGCGGCGGGCATCAGGCTCGCCGACGGTACGGAGATCGAGGCCGGCCTCGTGCTGCTTTCGACGGGGAACCGGCAGAACATCCGGCTGGCGACACTTGCGGGCATTAAGGCGGATCGTTCGATCGAGGTGAACGCGCGCATGGAGACGAGCGCGCCCGATGTCTACGCCTGCGGCGATTGCGCGGCTTACGAGGGGATGAATTACGGTATCTGGATGCAGGCGGTGGAGATGGGCAAGACGGCCGGTATCAACGCGGTCGGCGATGAGGCGGTCTATACGCCCGTCGTTCCGTCCAACGCGTTCAGCGGCTTAGGCCTGTCCCTGTTCGCGGTCGGCGACAACGGCGGCGATGCCGCCAAACAGTACAAGACCTTTGAGATAAGGGACGCGGCCAAGGGCTTCTACGAGAAGTTCTATTTTGTCAACAACCGCTTTTCGGGCGGCATACTGATCGGCGATGTTTCAAGGTCCGCGCGGCTTTTGGAAGCCTATACGAATAAGGAATCCCTGGAAAGCATGATGAAAGACCGACTGTATTGACGGAGGGGAGTCCGGTGACGAACGAGAAACTGTACGCGGTCGCCGTGGTGGGCGGCGGGGCCGCAGGCATGACGGCCGCCATATCCGCGGCGCGGGATCCGCGCGAGGCGGAGGGCGGCGCGCGGCCCTTTGGCGTACCCCGCGGCAGGGGGGTCCTGTGTCTGGAACGAAACGACGCGCCGGGCCGCAAGCTGCTCGCGACGGGCAACGGGCGCTGCAATTTTACGAACGCCGCCTGCGCGGAATCCGGAGAGGTATCGCACTTCTTTCACGGCCTCGGTCTGCTTACGCGCCGGGACGCGGCGGGCCGCTTTTATCCCTACGCGGGACAGGCGGAGGCCGTGCGGGACGCCCTGCGGCGGGAGATGGCGCGGCGCGGCGTCGCGCTGTGCTGCGATACGCCCGTGAAAGCCGTGCGGCGGGTTGCCGCCGAGGATTTTGCGGGGGACGCGGCGGCTTCGCCGCGCGCGTATTTTGAGATGGAAGCGGAGGACGGCGCCCTGTTTCGCGCGGAGAGGCTTATCATCGCGACGGGCGGCAAGGCCGGGCCGCAGTACGGCTGCCGGGGCGACGGTTACGCCTTTGCGCAGCGTTTCGGGCATACGGTCGTAAGCCCCTTGCCCTCCCTCGTGCGCATGGTGTGTTCGGCGGAGGAGCGGCAGAGGCTGGAGGAGATTCGAGGCGTTCGCGCAAGCTGTTCGGCCGCGCTTTGGACCGGGGATGCGCTCTCGGGACGCGCGGACGGCGAGGTGCTGTTCACGGAGAAGGGTCTTTCCGGCATCTGTATCCTGGATTTGAGCAGGGCTATGCGCGTGCGCGACCGGCGGGCGCGCCGGGTCGTGCTGGACTTGGCGCCCGCGATAGAGGAACGGACGCTCAGGGAGCTGTTCGCGGAGAAGCGGGCCGCTTTTTTGACGGGCGTATTGCCCAAAAAACTCGCGGCGCTGGTCGAGGCGGAAACGCGCGGAAACCCGCGCGCCGCGGCCCGTCTGATCAAGGCCATGACCTTCAGCGTCGAGGGAACGGAGGGCTGGCGGGAAGCGCAGGTCACGTCGGGCGGCGTTCCGCCGAACGAGGTTGATACGGATACGATGGAATCCAAACGCGTGCCCGGGCTATTCTTCGCGGGTGAGGTTTTGGACTACGACGGCGTGTGCGGCGGCTTCAACCTGAACTGGGCCTTTCGCACGGGGATGAAAGCGGGCCGCGCGGCGGGGGCGGATGCTTAGGATACGCGAGATAAGGCTGAAGCCCGGGGAAGCCCGCGCGGCGATAGCCCGCGCGATCGAGAGGCGCTGCGATTTGAAGCGGCTCGGATACGCCCTGTCCGCGTGGCACGTGGTCACGGAGTCCGTGGACGCGCGCGACAAGGCGCGCATTCGCTTCGTGTACTGTGTGGATTTTTCCGTGACGCGGCGGACGGACGCGGCGGGGGATGTCGAGGCGGAGTTCCTGCGGCGTCTCGGCGCGCGCGCCCCGCGCGCCGGAATCGAACTTGCGCCGTCCGCAGACGGCGATTTTTCTTTCATCCGGCCGGCGGCGGTACGCGCGGACGCGCGCGGCGGGCTTTCTCCCGTGATCGCGGGTTTCGGGCCTTGCGGCATGTTCGCGGCCCTGACGCTGGCCGTGTACGGACGCGCGCCGATCGTTTTGGAGCGCGGCCTTGACGCGGAAACGCGCGCGGCGGACGTGCGCCGTTTCTTTGAGGGCGGCGCGCTCGATCCCGAATCGAACGTGCAGTTCGGCGAGGGCGGCGCGGGAACTTTTTCGGACGGCAAACTCACGACGGGGATCAAGGATCCGCGCGTCGGCACGGTGCTGCGCACGCTCGCGCGGGCGGGCGGCGGCGACGATATCCTGCGCACGCGCAGACCGCACATCGGAACGGATGTGCTGCGCATCGTCGTGAAGAACATCCGCGCGCGCATCCTGTCCCTCGGCGGGACCGTTCTGTTCGCGCATAAGCTGACGGGTCTTTTTACGCGCGACGGCGCGCTCAGGGCCGTTCGCGTCAAGACGCCGCGCGGCGAAGAGGAATTGCCGGCGGAATGCCTGTTGCTCGCGACGGGCCACAGCGCGCGGGACAGCTTTGCGATGCTGTGCGCGGCCGGCCTCTGTATGGAGCGGAAGCCTTTCTCCGTCGGGCTTCGCATCGAACATCCGCAGCAGTATATCGATACCGCGCAGTACGGGGAGAATTTCGCCGCGCTCTACGGTATGACGCCGCGCGAAGCCGGTTTGCCGCCCGCCGATTACAAGCTTGCCGTGCGGACGGCGGACGGGCGGGGCCTGTACACGTTCTGCATGTGTCCCGGCGGCGTCGTGATCCCGGCCGCGTCGGAGCCTTGCGGCACGGTCACGAACGGCATGAGCGAACGGGCGCGCGACGGCGCTTTCGCGAACAGCGCCCTGCTCGTCGATGTCCGCGTTTCGGATTTCGCGTCGGAGGACCCGCTGGCCGGCATGGCTTTCCGGCGCGCCTGCGAACGGAGGGCCTTCGCGTCGAGCGCCGCGCCGCGTCCCTATTTCCCGCCGACGGAACGCCTCGCGGATTTCATGCGGGCGGACAGCGCGCTCGCCGCCTGTCTGCCCGCTTTCGCCGCGGACGCGATCCGCGAGGGCCTGCCGCGTCTGGGGGAGAAGCTGAAAGGCTTTGACATGCCGGAGGCGCGCTTGTACGGCGTGGAAACGCGCAGTTCCTCGCCGGTCCGTATACCGCGCGGTCCGGACCTTTGTACGAACATTCGCGGCATCTACGCGGGCGGCGAGGGCGCGGGCCGGGCCGGCGGTATCGTTTCGGCCGCCGTGGACGGCATTCGGCTCGCGGAGGCGATCCTCGCCCTCTGAGGGGCGCTGCGGGGGACCGCGCCGGACGGTACAGGAGCGCCGCGGCGTTTATATAATGGAAAAAGGAGTAAAAAATGTTAGAGAAAGGGTATATCCAGGTCTATACGGGCGACGGCAAGGGCAAGACGACGGCCGCGCTCGGTCTGACGCTGCGGGCTTTGTGCGCCGGCGGGCGCGTCTATTTCGGACAGTTCATGAAAGGGCAGGACTACAGCGAACTCGCGGCCGTCAAGCACTTCGAGCGTTTGCGCGTGGTACAGTTCGGCGATCCGCATTTCGTACACGGGAAACCCTCGCCCGACGATGTTTCGCACGCGCGCTCGGGACTTTCGCAGATCGATGAAGCCCTCGCCTCGGATCGCTACGATGTGGTTGTACTGGATGAGGTGAACACCGCCCTGTCCTGCGGCCTGTTGTCGCCGCAGGAGGTACTCGCGGTGCTGGCGCGCCGTCCCGCGCGGGCGGAGGTCGTGCTGACGGGACGCGGCGCGCCGCGTGAGATCATCGACGCCGCCGACCTCGTAACGGAAATGCGGGAGATCAAGCATTACTACAAAAAGGGCGTGGACGCGCGCGTCGGCATCGAGAAGTAGGGGCGCGAAAGGGGATTGGGCGCCGTCGTTCAATCGGAAACCCGCGAGGGGGATACGGAGGTGTGGTATCTTCGTTTGACCGACGCGAGCCTTGGGCGCTTGGGCGCGGCGGAAGCGCGGCCGCGGTCGAGCAGACTGCGGCCCGTCATTTCCGCGGGCTTTTGCAGACCCATCATATCGAGCAAGGTAGGCGCGAGATCGCAGAGGCTCCCCCCGGACAGCAGGGCGGGGGCCTTTTTCGCGATCAGCACGAGCGGGACGGGGTTCGTCGTGTGCGCCGTGAACGGCGCGCCGTCCTCGTCCGTCATGCGCTCGGCGTTGCCGTGGTCGGCGGTCAGCAGGATTTGCCCGCCCCGCGCCGTTACGGCCTCCGCGATCTTGCCTACGCAGGCGTCCACGGCTTCTACTGCCTTTGTCGCGGCGCGCATGACGCCGGTGTGTCCCACCATGTCGCAGTTGGCGAAGTTCAGGACGATCAGATCGTATTTGCCGCTCCTTACGCGCGCGATCGCTTCATCCGTCACGAGATAGGCGCTCATCTCCGGTTTCAGGTCGTAGGTCGCAACCTTGGGCGAATCGATCAGCGCGCGATCCTCGCCCGCGTTCGGCTGCTCGATACCCCCGTTGAAGAAGAAAGTGACGTGCGCGTATTTCTCCGTTTCGGCGATCCGCAGCTGCGTCAGACCGAGGCCCGAAAGATAGGCTCCGAGCGTGTTTTTGAGCGTCTGCGGCGGATAGGCCGCCTCGACGTTCGGCATCGCGGCGTCGTAGAGCGTCATCGTGACAAAGAAGAGGGAGGCGTATTTTTTTTTGCGCGGGAAGCCGTCGAAGCGCGGATCGACGAAACAGCGCGTCAGCTCGCGGGCGCGGTCCGGGCGGAAGTTGAAGAATATGACGGAATCGCCCTCCTCCACGACGACGGGCTTTTCACCGGGTGCGAAGATGTTGCGCGGTTTCACAAACTCGTCGTTCTCGCCGGCTTCGTAGGCTTCAAGGAGCGCGTCGGCCGCGCTCCTTGCCGGTATGCCGGTCCCCAGGCTGATCGCGTCGTAGGCCAAGCTGACGCGATCCCAGCGCTTGTCCCTGTCCATCGCGTAATAGCGTCCCGAAATCGAGGCGATGCGGCCGGCGCCGACGCGCCCGATCTCCGCTTCCAGTTCCGCGAGAAAGCCGCCGGCGGAGCGCGGCGGCGTGTCGCGGCCGTCCAAAAAGGCATGGATATACAGTTTTTTAAGCCCCTTTTGCTTCGCGAACGCGAGCAGCGCAAAGAGGTGCGTATTGTGGCTGTGTACGCCGCCGTCCGAAACGAGTCCAAGCAGGTGCAGCGCGCCGCCGCCCCGCGCGGCCCTGTCCGCGGCGCGGTTCAGGACGGGGTTTTTGAAGAAGTCGCCCTCGCGTACGGCCTTTGAGATACGCGTGTATTCTTGATATACGGTGCGGCCCGCGCCGATGTTCAGGTGTCCGACCTCGGAATTGCCCATCTGTCCGCGCGGCAAGCCCACGGCCTCGCCGCTCGCCCCGATCGACGTATGCGGGTATTCGCGGAATATCCTGTCGAGGTTCGGCTTTCGCGCGGCGGCGATCGCGTTTCCGCGCGTCTCTTCCGATAGGCCGAAGCCGTCGAGTATCATCAGCATGGTTGGTCTGTGTTGAATGGTCATGTTCTGCTCCTTTTTGTCGTGTCGTGCGGCCGAAAACCGCGGAGAGTGTCTTTCTCGCGCTCTCGGCCCCGTGCGCGCTCCGCCGGCCGTGCGGCGGAACCATATTCAGTATACCGGATTTTTCGCCCCGGGGCTATGGGGGCGGCGACGATAAACTTGAAAATACCGTTTTCTAAATTATCGCGTGTTGACGTTTGCGCGCTATGAAATAATAGTATCGCGCCGGTGGTTTTTTTGATATAATAACCGAGGACCGGCATTATATCAAATCAAAAAGGATTGCGGCAAGCATGAGTAAAAAAACCTTTCTGACCGGCGCCGCCATACTCGGCGCGGCGGGCCTGCTCGTACAGATGATGGGCGCGGTGTTTCGCATTCCCCTCGCGAATATCATCGGCGAGGTGGGCATGGGCTATTACCAGACGGCGTATCCCGTCTATATATTCCTGCTCGTTTTTTCGACGAACGGCGCGCCTGCGGCCATATCGAAGATGAGTTCCGAGCGCATTGCGGCCGGGCGCCGCGCGGAGGCCCATCGCGTATTTCGGCTGGCTTTCGTCGTCATGTTCGCGTTCGGACTCGTCGCCGCCCTCGGCGTGGCCGCTTTCGCAAAGCCGCTCGCGCACTTCGTGAAGAGCGAGGGTTCGTATTTCTCCCTGCTCGCGATCGCGCCCTCCCTGCTGTTCGTGCCGCTCATGTCCGTGTTTCGCGGTTACTTTCAGGGTATGCAGGAGATGCGGCCGACGGCCGTGTCGCAGCTTGTGGAACAGGCGATACGCGTGGCCGTCGGACTCAGCCTCGCCGCGTTCTTCGTCGCCGACAGTCTGGAAATGGCCTCGGCCGGCGCCTGCTTCGGCGCGAGCGTCGGACCCTTGGCGGGGATCTCGATCCTGCTCATCATCTACGCGCGGCAGAAACGCCGGGCGGGAAGCGCCCTGTCGCGGGACGCCCTCGCGCGGGACGAAAACGCGGCGGAACGCGGCGAGAGTACGGGCAAACTGCTGAAAACCCTGGTCGTGCTGACCGTTCCCACGACGATCGGCATATCGGTCTTGCCGATCATGAACGTGGTCGATATGTTGCTCTGCCGCATACGGTTGACGGACGCCGGCTTCGGCACGCTCGAAGCGGAGGGGCTTTACGGCCTGATGACGGGCTTTGCGGCGCCCATCATCAACATTCCGATGGCCCTTGCCCTCAGCATTGCGCTGAGCATGGTGCCCGCCGTGGCCGCCGCTTGCGGCGCGGGGGATCGGGAATTCCTCGATACGAACATCCGCATGGGCCTGCGGACGGCCATGCTCATCGGCGTGCCCTGCGGCCTGGGTCTCATGATACTGGCCGCGCCGATACTCGGACTCATATACCCCGCGCAGGCCGTCGCCGTTTCCGCCGCGCCCTGTCTTGCGATACTCGGCGCGGGCGTCGTGTTCCTCTGTGTGGCGCAGGCCATGGCGGGCATACTGCAGGGCCTCGGGCGGGCTTCGCTTCCCGTCGTCGCGCTGCTCGCGGGGGTTTTCGTCAAGTTCGTGCTGACCTACATACTGACGGCCCTGCCCGCCCTGCACATAAACGGGGCGGCTGTCGGAAGCACGGCCGGATACGCCGTGGTCGGCGTCATGAATCTGATCTTCGTCAAACGAACGGCGCGCGTCCGCTTCGACGTTTCGCTTTCGGTCGTGAAACCGCTGGCCGCGGGCATCCTGATGTGCGCGGTTACGGCGCTCGTCTATTTCGTCTGCAAGGGTTTTTTGTCCGGCGGTCTTTCCGCGCTTATTGCCGTCTGCGCCGCCGCGGCCTCCTATGTCCCGGCCGTCCTGAAATTCGGCGCGGTACTGCCCCATGAGATAGCGTCGCTGCCCGGGGGCGGGACGCTCGCCGCCCTGCTGCGGAGGCTTCGCCTGCTGTAGCCGCGCGCGGGACGCGGCCGCGGCTCCGTGCCGTGACCGCTTGCAAAGGCCCGCGCGGGTTTGCGTTCTCGCGATCCCGAAGAGAGAGGAGAGAAGCCTTGAAATGGAATAAAGAACAAGAAGAGGCTATTTATTCCAACAAAAAGCGCATCCTCGTGTCCGCGGCGGCGGGTTCGGGCAAGACCGCCGTACTCGTTGCGCGTATCGGACGGCTGATTCTGGCCGGGACGCCGCTCTCCTCCATGTTGATCGTCACCTTTACGAACGCGGCGGCGGCCGAAATGCGCCGGAGGATCGTCCGTTTTTTGACGGACAGGCTCAAGGAGGGCGACGACGCCTTTTTGCGCGCGCAGCTTTCCGAGATTTACAGCGCGCAGATCAGCACCTTTCACGCCCTCGCCTTGGCCGTGATCCGCGAATACTATTACAAGATCAAACTGGCGCCGGATTTGCGTATCTGCGACGAGGCGCGGCAGACCATCCTCAGAAACGAGGCCGCGGAAGAACTCTTCGCGTGCCGCTTCGCGGAGGATTACGAGGCTTTCACGGATTTTCTGCGGCACTACGCCGGGGAGCGGGACGAGGAGAGTCTGCGGGAGGAGGTACTCTTCGCGGTGTACGACGCGGTTCGCGTCAGGCCGAATTCCTTTGACTGGCTGCGCGAAAAGGTCGCCCTCCTCGCGAAGCCGGCGCGGGAGCTGTTTGCGGGCCGCGTGGCGGAGGCAGTCGCGGGGGATGTCGCGCGGGCGCTCACAAAGGCTTCCGCCCTCTGCCGCGCGGCGCGCGCTCTCTTGGAAGCGGGCGGGGCGCGGGCGTACCTGCCCCTTTGCGATGCGGATACGGACGGGCTGGATGCCCTCCTCGCGGAAGCGAAACGCCTGCGGGAAGCGTTCGCATCGGCCGCGCGGCTTGCGGACGCTTCCCGCGCGGGAGCGGAGGACGTCGACGGGCTGCAGACCCTCCTGTCCGCGGTATCCGCTTTCAAATTCGCGCGGTTTTCCGTTTCGGACAAGGAGGAAAAGGCCAAATACAAGGCGATCGAGGCGGAGGTGAAGCGTTTTCGCGACAGGGCGAAACGCGTGCTGCGCACGGGCGTGACGGATCCCTATTGCCGGCGGTCCTTGGCGGATTACGCCGCGGAAATCAACGATACCAAGCGCCATGCCGACTACCTCCTCGGGCTGATCGAGGCCTTTCACGCGATCTTCACGCGCAAAAAGTCGGAACGCGGCCTTATGGATTTCGCCGACGCGGAGCATTACGCTCTGGAAATACTCAAGGAGGACGATGTGGCGGAGGCGTACCGGAAGCGCTTCGTCCATATATTCATCGACGAATATCAGGACAGCAACGCCATGCAGGAAGAATTGATAAGCAGGATCAGCGCGGGCAACAGCCTGTTCATGGTCGGCGATGTGAAGCAGAGTATCTACAAATTCCGGCTCGCGGAACCGGAACTGTTCATGCGAAAATACGAGGAATACGGGCGCGGCGAGGATGCGGAGGCGCTGCGTTTGGATTTGAACCGGAATTATCGCAGCAAGGCGCCCGTTATCGACGCGATCAACGGGATTTTCAGCCGCATTATGACCGCCGAGACGGCGGGTCCGGTCTACGACGAAAACGCGGCCCTGCACCGGGGGCTGGACGCGTTTGCGGACGAGGCGCGTTGGAACAGGGAGGCCCTGCTCTGCGCGGTGGACGGCGGCGCGCCGGAGGGCGACGCGGAGGGGGACCTTGCGCCAAAGGACGCCGCGGACGAGGCGGCGCACGCGGAGGAGGTCGCGGACGAGGGAACGGACGTCGTTTTGGAATTGCAGCAAACGGAGATCGAGGCCCTTGCGGCCGTCGCGATCGTCAAGGAGACGCTGTATGCAAAGGACGGCTCGCCGCGTCTGTTTTACGACAACAAGAAAGGCGCGGCGCGGGCTTTGGAAAAGCGCGATATCGTGATCCTGATGCGCGGGGCGCGCAACAGGGCGGACGTGTTTCAGCGGGTATTCGCGGAGAGCGGTCTGCCGGCTTTCACGGATACGGGGGTCGGCTATTTCGACACGGTTGAGATCGAAACGTTCATGAACCTTTTGCGCGTCATAGACAACAGGCGGCGTGACATCCCCCTGCTCTCCGTCATGTACGCGCCGATTTTCGGCTTTTCGACGGAGGAATTGATGGATATAAGGCTGGCCGCGCCGCGCGCCGCCTATTGCGACGCGCTGCTTTTCTGCGCGGAGGCCGGTTCTGCCTCGGGACCGGCCGCGCCGCTTGGCGAGAAGATTCGCGACATGCTGGCGCGGCTCGCGGCGTGGCGCGAAAGCGCTTCCTTTATGCCTTTGGACGAGTTCGTGTGGACGCTCCTGCGGGAGAGCGGCTATTATATCTTCGCCGGCGCCTTGCCGGGCGGCGTGCAGCGGCAGGCCAACCTGCGGGCTTTGGCGGACAAGGCCCTGGATTTTCAGAATATGCACATGCGGGGACTCGCCGGTTTCATAAACTACGTCGAACACATCCGGCGGAAAGTGGATGTGGGGCAGGCGCGGCTCATCGGCGGGAGTGAGGATGTGCTGCGCATTATGACCATCCACAAGAGCAAGGGTCTCGAATTCCCCGTCGTTATCGTCGCGGGCGCAGGCAGGCGCTTCGTTTCGGAATCCGCGGGCGCGGTCAGCGTACACAAGGATATCGGTATCGCGCTGCGCCGTACGGATCCCGCGAGGGGCCTGTACAGGAACACCCTGCTGCAAAACGTGATCAAAAGCAAGAAAGCCGCGGAGGACTTCGCGGAAGAGATTCGCATCCTCTACGTCGCGTTTACGCGGGCCATGGACAGGCTGATCCTGCTCGGAACCGCAAGGGGCGGTCTTGCGGGCCTACGGGCGCGCGACGCGGCGGCGGACGCGCGGTCCCACTTGGAATGTATCGCGCAGATCGCGGAGGAGGCGGGTTTTCGCGTCTGCGAGCGCGCCGTTTCGGCCGCCGCGCACGGGCCTTGGAAAGAACGGCGTTCCCGGAGTCTGCGGGAATTTCTGTCGTCGTCCGCGGTCTGCGATCCCGAAACGGCCCGCGAGGCGGACCGGCGTCTCGGCTTTTCTTATCCCCACGCGCGGGCGCTGTCCCTGAAGTCCAAATACGCGGTCACGGAATTGGCCGGGCTTTCCGCGGCGCGAAAGGAAGAGGCTTTCGCCGCCGCCGCGCCGCGCTTTTTGTCCGGGCGCCGCGCGCCGGGCGCCGCCGAGCGGGGCAGCCTTTTGCACAGGGCGCTCGAACGCTTGGATTTTCGCGCCGCGCGGGAGGAACTCGCGCGCGGCGGCGGCCCGGAGGACGCCCTGCGCGACTTGGCCGCGCGCGGTCTGTTCACGCCCGAGGAGATCGCGGCCGTGGACCTGCGGCGGCTTAGGAATTTTCTCGAATCCGACATCTGCCGCCGCGCCGCCGCCGCGCCGGAGTTGTACAAGGAAACGCCTTTCGTTCTGAGAAAGGAGATCGACGGGGAGGAAATCCTCGTGCAGGGCGTGATCGACTGCTGGTTTGTCGAAAACGGCGCGCCCGTCTTGATCGACTATAAGTCCGGGCAGACTTTCGCGTATGATCAAGACGCGCGCGCGGAAGCGCTGCAAAGCCTCGTCGCGCGTTACCGCCCCCAGCTTGCCGACTACGCGAAAGCGATCGAGGATATCCGGGGCGCGCGCGTTTCGGAGGCCGTCCTCTTCCTGCTCGGCGAGGGTCTGGGCCTGCGCGTGGACCTCGCGCAAAGGCCGTGAGATTTCGGACCGCGCGGCGCGGAAGCCCTTAACCCCGCGGAACATCCGTTCAATTTTGGCTCCGTCCAAAATTGAAGCGCCAAAGGCGCACTTCAATTGTTGAACGGATGTTTTGAGGGGACAAGGGCTTTGCCCGCCGCCCCTCAAAACATAGGCGTCAGTGGG